>NZ_LOYC01000033.1:0-140877 GCF_001524725.1 Burkholderia sp. MSMB1072 | reverse complement strand
GTGCCGTCCGCGTTACGGTCGTACGTCACCGCTGCAATAGCCTTGCCGTCGTCGCCGATCAGGCCCGAATCCTTCAGCTGCGAAACGTTCACCGCGTCCATGTCGGCAACACCCGCCTTCACGTTCGACAGCGTCGTGCCACCCACGCCCTTCAGCGTGACCGTGTCCTTGGTCGCGCCGTCGTAGGTCACGGCGTTCGGATCGCTGCCGCCATTCGCGGCCAGTGCGTCAAGTGCGTCGCCGACGTTGTGGTAGTCGGTTCCGGCAACGTTGTAGGTCGGCTGCGTGACCTTGCCGCTACCGTCGACTGCCGCTCCGCCACCGAGCGCCCTGGTTACGCCGGACAGTTGGCCGACGTTGACGGCATCCGTGCTTTGCGTGCCAGCCGCGACGTTCACGATACGACGTTGCGTGGTGCTGTTGCCGACCGATACCGTATTGACCGCATCGGCCACGGAGCTATTGCCGATCGCCACCGCGCTGTCCGCCGAGACACTGGCGCCGTTGCCCAGCGCGATGCTGTTGCGCGCATTGCCGCTGGTAGCCGACACGCGTGCGCCATTGCCCAGCGCCAGACTGTTCTGCGCGCTGTACGTCCCGCCGGCGGCGTTGGCGCCTTCCTCGATCACGGCATTCGGGCCGATCGCCGTACTGGCAATGCCGTCTGCCCGCGCATTGGGGCCCATCGCGATACTGCTGAGGCCATTCGCCCGTGCGGTGGGGCCGACGGCCGTCGCGTTGGCGCCCGCCGCAGACGCTGCCGCGGCGGTGGAATTGACCTTGAAGTAAGTGTTATCCGCCTTGGTCGACAAGGCGGTATTCAGTTGGCCGACGTTGACGGCATCCGTGTTCGCCGTACCGGCGGCCAGATTGGTGATGCGTCGCTGCGTCGCTGCTGATCCGACGGAGACGGTGTTGTTGGCGTTCGCGATGCTGCCCGTGCCCAGCGCAACCGAATTGGCGCCGCTAGCCGTCGCACCTGAGCCCAATACAACGCTCGCGTTGCCCGACGCGGAGCTGTTCGAACCCAGCACCGTGCCGGCGCCGCCGCCCATTGCGCTCGAGTTCGCACCGACGACCGTCGCGTTCGAGCCCGAATGCATCGTGTTCGTACCGATCATGATCGAGCCGTTGCCGCCCGCGTTCGCGCCGCTACCGATCGCGATCGCACCCGTCGAGACCCCCGCGCCCGCGTCGCCCGCCCGGGCGTTCGCACCGATCGCAATCATGTTCGACGAATTCGCGTTGGTTCTCGTGACGGCCGCGCCCTGACCGAGCGCGAGGCTGCCCGTGCTGGTGGCGTCGACGTACGCTGCCTGCCCTAACGCCGTGGATCCATTTCCGAATGCGCGCGCGCTCGTGCCGAGCGCGGTACTTTCGGTTCCGGTCGCACTCGCCAGCGTGCCGATCGCCGTTGCGTTCTGTACAGAAGCAAGCGTGTTGCCGCCAAGCGCGACTGCCGACGTACCGGCCGCGTTGGCATTGGCGCCGATCGCCGTCGCGCTGCCGCCTGCGCGCGCGGCCGTCGCGGCCGCATACGTACCCGTATTGGTCACGACGTACGGGTTCGCCGTCGTCGCAGCGGCGGCGATCGCCGAATTCAACTGATTGAGGTTAACGGCATCCGTCCCGGCGGTCCCTGCAGCCAGCCCCGTGATGCGGTGGTTCGTCATGTTGACGTTATTGTTGAAATCGGCGGGGCCGCTGACGTGAACCCCGTTCTGGCCGTACAAGACGAGATGGCCGTCAGTGCTGCCCATTACCGACGCTGTCGGAGCAACGCCCGACGTGGCACCGTTCGTAGTGGCGGTGTTACCCAAGATAAAGGAAGGCGCATGCCCCTGATACGACGGCAGACTGATATTGATAGGACCGCAGTTCGCGTTTACCGTGTTGCTCAGCGCACCAAAGGTCTGCCCGTACCTTACACCGTTGGCCGCGGTCGTGTTCGAACACAAATTGAGTCCGCCTCCGGTCACGGCCTGCGCGTTCGCATCGGCCGACATCGCACCGCCGCCCACGCCGGCCATTACCGCCACCGCCGCCGTCACCGACGACCGCATCGCGGTATTCGACTTCGATTTCGTGTGCATCCGCGCCGTTTCGGCTGCTGCGGTCCATGTACCCGTCGTCGCGTTCCAGACGGTGCGATAGGTCTTGTTCACGTTGTGTGCCTCTGTAGAGAAAAAGGGAAAAGGACGCTCCTCGTCCACAGATGCCAATGTATTGATCGCCTGTCATTTCGATAATCAGACGGTTGAACGTGTGATGACTTATTTTGTAAGCCCAGTCCTAACATGACGTTGCTTGACAATCGGCCGTGCCAGACGCGGCACGACGTTCTCTTGAACGATTCCGTTTGACACGGTCGCACTGCAAGCTTTATATACGCAGCGCGCCGCCGATTGCATGAATAGGACTGGTCCTATCCATCGCGCGCGAGTGTTTCGGACTGCCCTACATACAGGACCGTCCGCTATCCCGATAATTTTCCCGTTCCCCGAGCCGGCAACGCATGGCGCTGCCACCAGCATGGCTCGCGGATATCGTCCGCGTCCCGGCCTCGCGGCGGCGCTTGCCGTCCGCGCCGTGCGCGTCTCCCGATTTGCGCATTGATTCACCAGTCTTAGTCTCATGCCCATCCGCCATCTCTTCGCGTCCCACACGGACGCCAGCGCGCCATTCGCGTCGATCGACGACGACGCGCGCGACCTGAGCCTGCTGAACCGGTACCAGCGCTTCACGCTGTATGGCGGCGCGGTCGTGCTGTCGCTCGTGATCCTGATCGCGGCCGGCATTCTGCTCGTCGGCTCGGTACGCGACTACATCGCCGAGCGCCGCGACCTGTTCGCGACGCACAAGGCGCTCGTGCAGCTCGAAATGGACGCGAAGCAGGCGTCGATGCGCCGCGCGGTGATCAATGCCGAACTACTGTGGAACGGCCACCCTCCGCATGCGCGCGAGGCGTCCGACGCGCTGCGGCGCGACGGCCACGTGCTGCTCGCACCGATGCGCGGCGTAAGCGAGATCTTCGTGGCCGCGTCGCCCGAGGCGCTCGCCAACCACGAAACCGATCGCTACGTACAGTTGATGGAGCGTCAGACGATTTCCGTCGCGGCGGCCGAGCGGCAGACCGGACGCGCGGTGCGCGGCTACGCGTACAGCCCCGATCGCAACGTGATCGCGATCACGCCGCCGCCGTCGATGCCGTATCCGGACCTGCTCGCACGCATCGGCGTGCCGGACACGCATACGCTGATCCGGCACCTCGCCTTCGACGTGGCCGACTGGTCCGATCCGGCCATCGCGCGCTACTGGCGCCTGTCGCGCCGGATCGCGTGGCAAGCGCCGGCGATCGATCCGTTGACCGGCAAGACGGTCTTCCGGCTCGTCGAACCGGCGTTCGACGGCCAGCGGCATTTCATGACCTTCGTCAGCGACTTCGACGTCGACGTGATCGCCGACCGAATGCGACGCGCGCCGGACGATGCCGTCGCGATGCTGATCGACGAGAACGGCCGGGTGCTGCTGCATGCCGACCGCACCGACAACGCGGAGGACGGCGCGGCGCTAATGCAGCACGCGCTCGCCGAAGGCACCTGGCGGCGCGGCCTCGTGCATTTCGACGAAAGCTATCGGCACGGCGTGTTCACGATCAGCGACCGGATCTCGGACACCGGCTACGCGATCGTCTATGCGTATTCGTGGCACACGATCGCCTATGCGCTCTGGTCGACGATGCTGCGCGAACTCGGGACGACCGCGACCATCCTCATCGTGCTGTGGACGCTCGTGATCGCGTTCGACCTGCGGGTGTTCGCGCCGCTGTTCCGCCGCTCGCGTCGCGTGTTCGAAAGCGAGCGGACTAGCCGCACGATCGTCGCGACGGCGCCGTTCGGCATCGGTCTCGTGTCGCCCGACACGCGCCAGGTGCTGCTGCGCAACCGGATGCTCGAACTGTACGAGCACGAGACGAGCGATCCACCGCTGCACGAGCGGCTGCTGGCGCGCTACCGCGAGCACGCGCACGCGTCGCCGGTACAGCTCGACGTCGAATTGCCGGTGACGCTCGCCGACGGTCGCACGCGCGACCTGCTCGTCAATTTCGTGCGCGTACGCTACAAGGGCAAGGACGCGCTGCTGTGCAGCTTCTCCGACATCACGACGCGCGCCGATGCCGAGCGCGCGCTCGACAGCGCGAACCGCGCGAAATCGACGTTCCTCGCGACGATCAGCCACGAGATCCGCACGCCGCTGAACGCGATGCTCGGCAATCTCGAACTGCTCGACAAGGCGCCCGACCCGAGCCGGCAGAAGCCGCGCCTGCATGCGGTCACGTCGGCCGCGCGGATGCTGCTCGACATGCTCAACAACGTGCTCGACATGACGAAGATCGAGGCCGACCGGATGACGCTCGAATCGACCGGTTTCCGGATCGACGAGCTGATGCGCGACGTGGCGGACCTGTTCGAGCCGGTGGCCGGCGCGAAGAGCATCGCGCTGCGCGTCGACGTCGACCCCGTAGTGACGCATCGGTATATCGGCGACCCGATGCGCGTGCGGCAGATCGTCGTCAACCTGGTCAGCAACGCGATCAAGTTCACCGATCGCGGGACGGTGGCGCTGTCGGTCTCGGCGCCGTCGAGCGACGCGACGCCCGTGACGATCCGCGTCAGCGATTCCGGCATCGGCATGACGGCCGATCAGCTTGCGCACGTGTTCGAGCCGTTCGCGCAGGCCGACGAATCGATCGCGCGCCGCTTCGGCGGCACGGGCATCGGCCTCGCGCTGAGCTACAAGCTCGCGGAATCGATGGGCGGGCGCATCGAGGCGAACAGCGTACCGGGCGTCGGCTCGACCTTCGTCGTCACGTTGCCGCTGCCGCTCGACCGTCAGCCGGGGGCGGCGCACGCGGTGGCGGGCGAGGATGCGCCGAACGTACGCGTGCTGTTCGTCGACGACAACCCGGTCAACCGTTCGCTCGTCCACGATCAGCTGGACGTACTCGGCTATCAGGCCGATATCGCGTCGAACGTCGCGGACGCGCTCGATCTGGTGGATCGCCACGACTACGCGGTCGTGCTGACCGATCTGAACATGCCCGGCCTCGACGGGTACGCGTTCGCGCGCGTGCTGCGCGAGCGCGGGCGCGTGCAGCCGATCCTGGCCGTGACCGCGCATGCGGAACCGGACGAGTTGCGGCTCGCGTGGGAAGCGGGTATCGACGAGATCGTCACGAAGCCGACGTCGCTGAAGTCGCTCGAACAGGCGATCGCGAAGTACGCGGGGACGTGGAGACGGCCGACGTATCCGCCCGCACCGGCGCGCGCGGCCGGCCCGCTGCCGAAAGACCTGCATACGGTGCTCGTCGACGCGACGCAGCGCTCGAGCGCGACCATCGCGCGGGCGTTGCAGGATGGCGACCTGAAGGTCGCGCGCTCGGAGATTCACAGCATGCGCGGTGCGTTCGCGATGATCGGTGAGCGGGAGATTTCGGGGCTCTGCGCGTCGATGGAAGCGCTGGCGCTGGCTGGGGATGCGGCGGCGTTCGCGCGGGAGTTCGAGCGCTACCGGCAGAGCGCGAACGAGATCCTCGCGCGGCGTGCGGCAGGCTGACCGAAGCCGTCGATTGAAGCGATTTCCGGCATCGGGAATGAATCGACGAGGCAGCCAGTCGACGCGATCGCGCGGGATTCGTTATGCAGCAAGCATTCGATGCATTGGCCGGACGGCCACGACACCGACGAATTCGCATGTGACCGGTCCGTGACGCCGAATGTTCCCGGCTACGGCCGGTGCCGGTGCGCGTTTTCGCAAGGAACCTCCGGCCGCTTCGACACACGATGCACGTGGTGATGGACCAGCGCTCGAATTCCGGTGCGTAAACGAGCGCGGCCCGAAGGTGAAACAGCACCCACGGGCCGCTGGCCACAACCAACTCAACCCAGGAGTCGAGCATGGCTGGCGCGAATCACAACGCATCGATGTACTTCCGTAATCGTTTCGGTTCCCGTCTATCGTCTCTTCAATCCCGTCGTATCGTTCCGCACATCCGGTTCGCCGACATGGCGCCGCCCGTCGTGCATCCGTGGATGGAACTATCCGGTCGATGGATCGAGGCCGCGGCACTCGTCGAGATGGCGCGTCCGGCGGTCACGCCCGAGCGGCGCGAGCAGCTTCGGGACGTGACGCTGGATCGAACGGTGTCGACGCTGGCGTCGTTGGGCCAGCATGTGGGGATCGTGGTGCAGCCGGGGGGAAAATCCTGGCTTGGGGGGGCGCGGTGTCGATCCGACGGCCTGCGACGCAGGCTTGAAGAAGTGTGTGGCGGCCGGAAGCGCGTCGGCGCTCGCATGAGGCAGCGTTAGGAGTAGGTGCTATCAAACACATAGCATGACGACGGCCGGGCCCAACGGCCGCCACCGAAGCGGCTCCGGCACCACACTCGTTCAATTTAACGTGAACGATCGTTACAGCCAATCAGACCGGGCTGATTCTGTGCGCGTCCAGGCGTCGCTTACTGCTGAATCGTCGCCTGCGCGGCCAGCTTGTCCACCAGCGCCGTCATCGCGCGCTGCTGCGCCTGCGCTTCCAGTTGCTGACGCAGCACGTTCTTCGCCGCTTCGAAGGTCGGCACGACGGTCGCCCGCTTCTCGTCGAGTTTCACGATCGCGAACGCATTGCCGATCCGGATCGGGCCTGCGACAGCACCCGGCTGCAGCGACGTGATCGCCTGCGCGAGCGGCAGCGGCAAACCGCCCGTCTTCCCTTCGGCCACCGGCGTGCGCAACTCGACCCACTGCGCGACACCGCCGTTCGGCGTCGTGTTGTACTTCTTCGCCACCGCATCGAACGCAGCGCCCTGCTTCAGCTCCGCGACCAGCGCGTTCACTTCGGCCGGATCGGCCACGGCGATCACGTCCGCACGATATTCGAACTGCGCGGCATTCGCGACGACGTCGTCGTAACGCGCCTTCACCTGCGCATCGGTCACGGCCTGCGGATGCAGGTTGTCGTGCAGGTAGAGATCCGTCGCCGCGACCGTGCGCGCACGCATCACGACACGGTTCACTTCGGGGCGGCTGCCGTAGTTGGCCTTTTCCGCCGCCTGCTCGACCAGTTGCTGGGCGATCAGCTCGCGCCTGGCCCGCTCCCGCAGCGCCGGCGTATCGTCCTGACCCCACTGGTGGATCAGGACGTCCACATCGCTGCGCGCGATGGGCGTGTCGTTGACGACCGCTTCGACGCCCGGCGGCAGCGGCGTTTCGGTTTTCGTGCCTGCGGCGCGTGCGACAGGGGCGCCGCAGGCGCACGCGAGTGCGATCAGCGTGGAAACAATGGAAAGGTGATGCTGCTTCATGACGATTCCTTCATCGATGGAGGGAGAGGCCGCACGCGATGGCGGCCTGGAGGAAATGCGGCAGCTTCGCCGCGGACAGCCGAGCGCGTCGGTGCCTGACAGGCCGCGCGCGATCGCGCCACGGCCGGACCTGACGCGCGAACCGGTCGAAGCCGGCCGCGCGTTGCGGAGCAGAGCCGCCGCCGTCGGCGAGGCGCCGACGATCGACGGACAGAAAGACAAAGATGAATGCCCTGCGCTCGCATGAGGCAGCGTTGTCCCAACCTGCGACCCAAATGGTGCAGACGCGACCGAGCCCACCGGTCGCCGCAAGGCATTCACGTGTGCCCGTCCGGCTTTGCGGGTGTCGAAGGCATCGCTCGCTTCGATCACGCTCGGAGAAAAATACGCTGCCCGACGAACGGGCAGCGCGTCCAACGAAGCATGGCTTCGGATACGAGGTATCGGGCGCGTACCATGCAGCCGCCCGACCCTCGCATTGTCGAAGCGCATACGGCGTCCGCACAATCGGCCTGGTCCTATTCCGCACGATGTCACCGTTGAATCGTCGACGTCGCGCGTGCGTTCATCGTCACGGCGAGGGGCGGAAATGCGGCGACGCTGCGCATCGCGCCATGGAACTTGTTCATCGCGACGTCGATTCCGTAGTTCGGCAGCGTGCGTCCGAGCCCGTGCGAGTACAGCGTCTCCGGTTGCAGCGGAAAGCAACGGTCGAGCAGAAAGCGCGCACCGGCCGGCGAGATCGTGTACGCGCAGATCCCGTAGAACTCGAGCAGGTCCATCACGAGCACGGGGCCGCAGTCGGTACGGAAATCGTCGACGGCCTGCGCGAGCGCCGCTTCGTCGAAGCGCATCGTCACCGGCGTGCGGCTGTTGAAGATCGCGCCGCGCAGGATCGAATCGAAGTTGTAGCCCCACGCGACGAAGTCGTAGCGGCCCGCGTGCGCGGCAAGGAACTGTATCGCCGTCTCGTCGAAGTCGGGGCGAAAGATCGCGTCGTCTTCGACGATCGTGACGAGTTCATTGCCCGCGGCGATGTCGGTCCACAGGCGGTGCGTGGTCATCGCGATGCCGATCGCGCCGCGCGTGTACGGCAACGCCGGCGCGAACAGGCCGCTTCGTGCGATATCGTCATCCGACAGCGCGCGGCCGTCGATCGCATCGACGAATTCGAATGCGAGCGCCGGATTGTTCGCACGAAATGCATCGCGGCGGCCACGCTCGCCCCGGAGCGAAATCACGCGAAGCGTCTTGCATACGGACGGCACATCGATCGCGGGAGCGCATGCGGGTGTCACGGCCGCATCGGCCATGTCGGTAACGGGCATCGACATCGTCACCACCCCGTCACGATCGAAATACCGAACACAATGCCGACGACGATGCCGATCGTCCGCCCTTGCAGCATCGGCTTCAATGCCGCCGGCTCGTAGAAAGGATCGACCACATCGTCGCGGTTGCGCCACGCGGTGACGAGCGGCGGCACGAGCAGCAACATCGCCATCAGCAATGCGGTCGCCATCGTCACGACCATGCCGCTCGACGACCAGCGCGTGCCGAACTCGACCACCACATGGACCATCCCGACCGTGGCTGCGCTCGCGACCATCCCGATCACGGTGCCTTTCACCAGAAAATCTGCTGCGCTCATCGTCAGTACTCCCTGTCTGATAGCTGCCGAACGACGTCGGCCGGAATACTGCGTATTACAAAGATCGCCGCACGCAATCTCTATCAGACGAGTCTTATTGGCGAGCGCCTCGCCCCAAAATAGGACTGGGACTACAACCGTGACCGAAAGGCGCGTTCGTCACCGGGGACGCTGCGCGCAGCTCCATCGATTCGGACTGGTCTTATTCAGTTGGCGGGTGCGGGTCCTTAAAGTGGACGTCAAGCCGGCGCCACGCCGCTTGTGCCCATGCGTACAAGCCATCGGCGCCCCACGGCAAACCCCGCTACCGGCCGCTGCCTCGACACGCGGCCGGCCCTCCGGAGCCCCGACATGCAGATCACGCCCGACGATACGCCCACGCTCGCCGATACCGACGACACGATGTTCGCCACGTCGGCCGATGCCGCCTCACTCGATATCGACGACGCCGCCGTCGCCACCGCCACGCAAACGCTGATCGATCGCGGTGAAACCGAGCGCCGCCCAACTGGCCGCCGCGCATTGGGACCTGCGCCCGGCATCGCCTGCAGCGGCATTCAACTGCGGCTATGCGATGCAGATGGCGGGACGCCACGCGGACGCGATCGCGCCCTATCGCCGCACGCTCGAACTCGCGCCCGCGTGGCCGTCGCTGAAGAACAATCTCGCACTCGCGATCCGACTGACGGATGGCGATCCCGATCTGGAATTCGCGCTCATCGAGGGCGCGCTCGACGACGACCCCGACGACGCGCGTGCGTGGACCAACGCGGTCATCACGCGCATCGACCGTTTCGATCTCGACGGCGCGTTGCACGCGGCCACCCGTGCGGTCGCGCTCGCGCCCGACAGCGCGCTGGCCGTGAACAACGCCGCGACGGCGATGAAGGAAGCGCAATGGTGGGGGCAGGCCGAAGCGCACGCGCAACGCGCCGTCGAACTCGCGCCGCACAACCCGACGTATCGCCACAATCTGTCGCTGCTCCAGCTTGCGCGCGGCGACTTCGCGTCGGGCTGGCCGCATTACGAAGCGCGCTGGGAAGGTTCGGCCGAACTGCGCGGCAAACTGCCGGTGTTTCCCGGGCCGCGCTGGCGCGGCGAATCGTTGAAAGGCAAGACGCTGCTCGTGTGGGGCGAACAAGGTCTCGGCGACGCGCTGCAGTTCAGCCGCTACGTGCCGCTGCTCGCCGAACGCGTGCATCGCGAAGGCGGCCGGATCGTGTGGAATGCGTTTCCGGTGATGGGCGACCTGTTCGGGCGCAGCCTGGCAAAGCATGTCGACGTGTTCGATACGACCACGCGCATCGAGGATCTGCCCGCGTTCGACGTCGAGCTGCCGCTGATGAGCATTCCGGGCCTGCTCGGCCTGGACGGCGACGCGCTCGCCACGACGGCGCCGTACCTCCACGCCGACGCGGCGGCCACCGACGCGTGGCGCACGGCGCTGGCGTGCGAAAAGCGGCTGAAGGTCGGCCTCGCGTGGACGGGTAGTCTCTCGCACCAGCGCAACCGCTTTCGCCGCGTCGGCCTTGAACGCTATGCCGAAGCGCTCGGCGGCCTGCAGCAGAACGTCGCGTTCTACTCGCTGCAACCGGGCGCGCAACACGACATCGAAGCCGCGCGCTCGGCCGGCTTCGTCGTGAACGACTGCACGCGCGATTGGCGAACGATCGACGACACCGCCGCATTCGTCGGCGCCCTCGATCTCGTGATCACCGTCTGCACGTCGGCAGCGCACCTGAGCGGCGCGCTCAGCCAGCGCACGTGGGTGCTGCTCGATGCGAACCCGCACTGGGTCTGGCAGCACGATCGCCGCGACAGCCGGTTCTACCCGAGCGTGTCGCTGTATCGGCAGAGGACGTTCGGGGACTGGCGGCCGGTCATGGATGCGGTCGCCGCCGATCTTCGCCGCCTGGCCGGCTGACGGTCGCCATCCCGACGGGAGATTCGTCATGGACTACAGCCTCTGCATCGCCAGCGCGCCGACTACGTGCACTCCGGTACTTTCACCGAACTCGGCGAAGCGATCGCATACGGGCTCGACGAGTCCATGGCGGCACGACGACACCGCGCCGAGCGCTGCCGTCGTCGATGCTCTCGCCACAGCGTTCCGAGAGCGCGTACTTGTTACCTGTCCACAGGCGGTTTGACAATCCCTGACACCATCGGGAACGAGTCCTAGCCCGATAGGGCGCAGTCCGATGGAAGTGCCTCCGCAGATCACCCGCAGTCCGATGGTCTCGCCCCGCCATCGCTCCTAGACTCGCCGTACTGCCCGAAAGCACCGTGCAACGCGCCGGGCAGCACACTGCGGAGCGTTGCACGAACGCGGGCGCACCGCCATTCCGGCGGTGAGCGGTGGCAAGGATGGCGGATGAAATGAACAAGAAGCACGGGCCGCGCGGCGAGATCGTCGTCTGCATGGTCGATGTCGCGGCGATCGTCGCGATCGCGGTACTCACGCATCACGGTTCGCTGTGGAATCTCGACGCGCTCGCGACCGAATGGCTGCTGATCGGCGCCAGCGCGCTGCTCGCGACGTTCCTGCTCCGCCTGGCGGGCATCGGCCTCGACGGCCGGCCGCGCCCCGCGACGCGCTATGCGGTGCGCACGCTCGCGCTGTGGCTCGTCGTGCAGGGTTTCGTGTTCCTGAAGATGATCGCGCTGACCGCCGCGACGGTGGTGATGCTGACGTGGTTCTTCGACTGGACGGTCGAGGTCGGGATCGTGCTGATCGTGTTCCGGATCGCGCTGAGCATCGCGCGCCGTCGCAGCCTGCGCGTGCCGGCGACGCCCGCCCGCATCGCGGTCGTCGGCAGCGGCGAGCGCATCGCGCGGCTCGTCGCGTCGCTCGATGCGGCCGGCGATACGCGCTACCGGCTCGTCAGCGCGTATTGCACGGCCGGTCGCGCCATGACGCTCGCGGGCGACGCGCTCGTCACGACCGATCTCGCATCGTTCGCCGCCTGCGCGCGCCGCCAGCGCGCGAACGAAGTGTGGATCGCGCTGCCGCTCGCGGAAGACGCCGCGGTCACGCGCGTGATCGACGAGTTCCGCAACGACTTCGTCGAGCTGCGCCTGATGCCCGACGTGAGCCATCACGCGCTGTTCGGCAGCCAGGTCGACGAAATCCTCGGCGAACCGGCGATCTCGCTCGCGGCCCCGCCGCTGTCGCGCGGCGCGCTGTGCGTGAAGGCCGTCTTCGATCGCGTGTTCGCGGCTGCCGTGCTGGTCGTGTCGATGCCGCTGCTGCTCGTCATTGCCGTGGCGATCAAGCTGAGCTCGCCGGGCCCGGTGATGTTTACGCAGAAACGGCGCGGCGGCGACGGCCGCACGTTCGACATCTACAAGTTCCGCACGATGCGCGTGCACGTCGGGCAGCCGGGCAAGGTCGAGCAGGCGACCCGCAACGACCCTCGCGTGACGAAGGTCGGTGCGTTCCTGCGCCGCACGAGCCTCGACGAACTGCCGCAGTTCATCAACGTGCTGTTCGGCGACATGTCGGTGGTCGGCCCGCGTCCGCACGCGGTGGAACACGACGCGCAGTACCGCACGCTCGTCGACGGATACATCCATCGCTACCGGATCAAGCCGGGCATTACCGGCTGGGCGCAGGTCAACGGGCTGCGCGGCGCGACCGAGCAGCTCGAAAGCATGCGCTCGCGCGTCGAGTACGACCTGTACTACCTGCGCAACTGGTCGTTCGCGCTCGACCTGCGCATCATCGGCGCGACGGTGCTGAAAGGGATCGTGCATCCCAACGCGTACTGAGCGGCGCACGCCGTTCGCCGCGGCGGCATCGTCGCCGCGGCTGCTTCGATTGACCCGGCGGCGCCTGCTTCGGCAGACCCGCTCCCGCGCCGCCGTCTCCCGACGCGCGGCGCAACTGGAAGGAACTCATGACACCCTCGATCGCATCGGCGGCTGCGAGCCGCCGCGGTGCGCTCGCGCTCGTCCTGACTGCCTGCGTAGGGCTGTCCGGATGCGCGTTCGCGCCCGGCATGAAGATGAACACGTCGTATCTCGGCTGGCTCGCCGACGCGCCGGATGCCGGCACGCCCGCGCCTGCGGCTGGCGACTCGCGCGCGGCCGAAGCCCGCGCCGCTGCCGCATCGACCATGGCCGGCACGCCGGTTCGCGCGCAGTCGGCGAGCGTCGATTCCGCCGCCACGCCGCCGATCGTCGACATCGATCCGTCGCTGATCGCGCGCCAGCGCGCGGCCCGCGATGCGGCCGCGGCGTCGTTCGACACGCCGGCCGCATCGCGTGCGCCGTCGGCCTACCGGATCGGCCCGGGCGACGTGCTGCAGATCACCGTCTGGGATCATCCGGAGCTTGCCGCAGCACAAGGCGGCGCCCAGCAGACTCCGCCGCGCGCGGCCGACCCGGTCGCCGGCTTCGTCGTCGACGATCGCGGCAACCTGACGTTCCCGTATGCCGGTGTATTGAAGGTCGCCGGCCTGACCGCCGCCGACGCGCAGGCGCGCGTGAAGCAGGCGCTCGGCAAGATCTACCGCGACCCGCAGGTCACGTTGCGCGTCGCGTCGTTCCGTTCGCAGCAGGTGTACGTCGACGGCGAGGTTCACACGCCGGGTGCACTGCCCGTCAACGACGTGCCGATGACGCTCGCCGACGCGATCGCGCGCGCCGGCGGCTTCACGCCCGGCGCCGACCAGAGCGACGTGACGATCGTGCGCGACGGCACACCCGTGCGCATCGACCTCGCGCGCCTGATCGAGCGCCATCGCGATCCGTCGCGCATCGTGCTGCGCAGCGGCGATCTGCTGCGCATCGGCGCGCGCGACAGCAACGGCGTGTACGTGATGGGCGAGGTGAACCGACCGATGCTCGCGCTGCCGAAGCGCGACGGCCGCCTCACGTTGAGCGACGCGCTGCTGCAGGCCGGCAGCATCAATTCCAATACCGCCGACGCCGCGCAGATGTTCGTGATCCGCGGCGCGCAAGGCAGCACGCCGACGGTGTTCCATCTCGATGCGCGCTCGCCCGTCGCGATGGTGCTCGCGAACCAGTTCGAGCTGGAGCCGAAGGACATCGTCTACGTCGACGGCAACGGGCTCGTCCGCATCAGCCGCGTGCTGAGCCTGCTGCTGCCGAGCGTGAACACGGGCGTCGCCGCCGGGATCGCCACGAAATGATCACGAACACGCCTCCGTTCCTGCTCGTCGTCTGCGAAGGCAACGTGTGTCGCAGCCCGCTCGCGGCCGCCCTGCTCGCGGCGAAGCTGCCGCACGCGCACGTCGGATCGGCCGGTCTCGCGCCGCCGGCGGGACGCCCTGCCGATCCGCTGGCCCGCGACATGGCCCGTGCTCGCGGGCTGAACCTCGATGCGCACGCCGCCCGCCCCGTGACGGCCGCGCTGTGCGCCCAGGCCGCGCTGATCTTCGTGATGGACCACGCACAGCGCCACATGCTCGAAGCGCGTCATCCGTTCCTGCGCGGTCGCGTATTCCGTCTCGGCGAATACGCGCGGATCGCCGACGGTGCGCCGCTCGGCCTCGATATCCCCGACCCCTACCGCGGCACGCGCGACGACTTCGTGCGCTGCGCGGTGCTGATCGACCTCGCGGTCGGCAGCTGGCTGCCGCGGCTCACCACGCGCTGGCCGCACATCACCGCCTCTTTCTCCGAATCCCGATCATGACGAGTTCCGCTTCCCCCGAACGCGAGATCGACCTGATCCGCGTGCTCGACGTGCTGCGCCACGCGCGCTGGACGATCGCGTCGATCACGGCGGCCTGCGTCGCCGCCGGCGCGCTGTATGCGTTCGTCGCGCCGCCGACCTACCAGGCCGACCTGATGATCCAGACCGACGACGCGACCGATGCCGCGTCGAAGAACCTGCTCGGCGACGCCGCGTCGTTCTTCAACGTCGCGTCGCCCGCGTCGGCCGAGGCGCAGATCCTGTCGTCGCGGCTCGTCGTCACGCGTGCGGTGGAAGACCTGCGCGCCTACATCGTTGCGACGCCCGCACGTGTGCCGGTGATCGGCGCGTTCGTCGCACGCTTCAACGACGACGTGGTGAAGCCGGGTTTGTTCGGCTTCGGCGGCTATGCATGGGGGCAGGAGCGGATCGATGTCGCGCGCTTCGACGTACCGACGCGCGCGGAAGGCGACATGTTCCACGTCGTGCGGCTCGACGACACGCGCTACCGGCTCACCGGCGCCGACATGAAGGCCGATGCGGTCGGCACGATCGGCCGCGCGGAAACCTTCGACACGCGCTACGGCCCGCTGCACGTCGACATCACGGGCTTCGACGCGCTGCCCGGCACGCGCTTCAAGCTCGTCCGTCGTTCGCGCGCGGAAACGATCGACACGCTGCGCACCGCGCTCGACGTCCAGGAAAAGGTAAAGCAATCGGGCGTGCTCGTCGCGTCGTTGCGCGGCGACGATCCCGTCGACATCAGCGCGACGCTCAACGCGATCGCGAATCGTTATGTCGAACAAAACATCGCACGCCGCACGGCCGAGGCCGCGCAATCGCTCGCGTTCCTGAACGAACAGCTGCCGATCGTGAAAGGGCAGCTCGAGCGCGCGGAAACGCGCTACGCGAACCTGCGCAGCCGTACCGGCTCGGTCGATCTCGAGGAGGAAGGCAAGGTCGTCCTTCAGCAAGGCGCAGATCTGCAGACGCGCATGCTCGAACTGCAGCAGAAGCGCGACGAGCTGTCGCGCCGCTTCCTGCCGACGCACCCCGACATGGCCGCGCTCGATGCGCAGCTCACGACGTTGAAGCGCCAGCAAGGTGCGCTCGACTCGCGCATCGCGCGGCTGCCCGCGCAGCAAAGCGAGGAAGTGCGCGCCCGGCTCGACGTGAAGGTGAATGCGGACCTGTACACCGCGCTGCTGAACAACACCCAGCAACTCGAGCTCGTGCAGGCCGGCAGGACGGCGAGCGTGCGCGTGGTCGATGCGGCCGTCGCGCCGGCCGACCCGGTGCGTCCGAACCGGCCGGTCGTGATCGCCGCCGCCGCGCTGGCAGGGCTCGCGCTCGGGCTGATCGCCGCGTTCGCGCGCGAATTCCTGTACGGCGGGCTGACCGCCGTCGACGAGATCGAGCGCCACACGTCGCTGCCGGTGCGCGCGGTGCTGCCCGCCGCCGCCGGCCAGCGCAAGTTGATGCGCGCGATCGAACGACACGACGCGGGCCTGCACGTGCTCGCGTACGACGACCCGTACGAACCGGCGATCGAAGGGCTGCGCAGCCTGCAGACCGCGCTGCACTTCGCGCTCGCCGATCACGCGCATCCGCTCGTGCTGGTCACGGGCCCCGCGCCCGGCACCGGCAAGTCGTTCGTGTCGGTCAACCTCGCGGCCGTGCATGCGGCGAGCGGCCGGCGCGTGCTGCTGATCGACGGCGATCTGCGCAAGGGCTATCTGCACCAGTACTTCGGGCTCGAACGCGGCGCGGGCTTCGCGGCGCTGCTCGGCGGCCACGCGAGCGCCAACGACGTCATCCGGCGCAACGTCGCGGCGAACCTCGACTTCCTGCCGACCGGCGAACTGCCGAGCGCGCCGACCGCGTTGCTGCAGCAGGCGAGCCTCGGCGCGCTGCTCGCGTCGCTGCGCGCGTGCTACGACCTCGTCATCGTCGATTCCGCCCCGCTGCTCGCCGCCACCGATTCGACCTGGCTCGGCGCCCATGCCGACGCGACGCTGCTCGTCGCCCGGGCGGGCTCGACGCGAGCCGGCGAGCTCGTCGAAGCCGCGAAACGCCTGCCGCAGCGGCCCGGCGCACTGCCCGGCGTCGTGCTGAACGGCCTCGATCCGCGCTCGGGCGCATCGGCCTTCGGCTCGAAATACGGCGGCTATCGCTACGAGGCCTACCGCTACACGTGCGACACGCAACGGTGTACGCATCTCGCCCGCCTGCGTGCGGCACTTCAACGTCTGCTGCGGAGGTCCGCATGAGCGACATCGCATTCGCGCCTTCACTCGACGAGCGCGCGGCACATCATCCCGACACGAACGAGCCCGCGCCCTCGGCAACCGTTGCGCCGCCGTTGCGCATCGCGCTCGTCGTCGAAGCGGCCGGCGGCGGCGTCGCCGTGCACCTGACCGACCTGATCGCCGGGCTGCACGCCCGCGGACACGCGGAAATCCACCTGATCGCGCCGCTCGGCGAGCGCTTCGACGACGCGATGCTGGCCAGTGCGGCCGCGCAGTGCAAGACGTTCCATCGGCTGCCGCTGCGGCGTGCGGTCGGCGCACACGACCTGCGCGGGGTGCTCGCGCTGCGCCGGCTGTTGCGCAAGATCCGGCCCGACATCGTGCACAGCCACAGCTCGAAGGCCGGCGCGCTTGCGCGCCTGTGCCGCGGGCCGTGGAAGCAGGTCTACACGCCGCACGCGGTCTATACGCTGAACCCGACGCTGCCGCCCGCGAAGCGCGCGTTCTACGGCGGCATCGAGCGCGTGCTCGGCAACGCGTGCTCGGATGCGGTGATCGCCGTGTCTCGGGACGAAGCCGATCACCTGCATGCGCTCGGCATCGCGCGGGACCGCATCCGGCTCGTCGAGAACGGCGTCACGCCGCCGACGCTGCTCGACCGCCAGGCAGCGCGCAGCGCGCTCGGGCTGGCCGATCACCCGTTCGTCGTCGGATTCGTCGGGCGCTTCGATCACCAGAAGGGTGTCGACCGGCTCGTGCGGATCGCACGCGTGCTGGACGCGCGCTTCGGCAACCGCGTGCAGGTCGTCGCGATCGGCTCCGGCGATTTCGACCGTGCCGCGGGCGACGAAGCTCATGACCTGCCGGCAAACCTGCGCATCGCGGGCCGCGTCGACGCAGCGCGCCGCTACTTCTCCGCGTTCGACCTGCTCGCGCTGCCGAGCCGCTACGAAGGTTTTCCGTACGTGTGCCTCGAAGCCGTCGCCGCGCAGGTGCCGATCGTCGCCACGCAGGTGTCGGGCGCGACCGAACTGATCGCCGAACATCACGTCGGGCTGACGGTATCGAACAGAGACGATCCGGCCGCGTTCGCGTCGATGGTCGGCCGGCTCGTCGAGCATCCGGCCGCCCACCGGCTGATGCGCGATCAGTGCGCCCGCGCCTACCCCCATTTCTCGGCGGACGCGATGGTCGATCGCACGCTCGCCGTCTATCGCGACCTGCTCCGGGAGAACGCATGATGAGCCGCCCCGTTCACGTGGCGTTGCTGCACGCCTACAGCGCACGCAACTCCGGCGACGGGCTGCTCGTCGAGCTGTCGGTCGCGCTGCTGCGCGGCGCGTTCGGCGCCGACACGCGCGTGTCCGTCGTCGCGGCCGATCCTGCATCGTTTGCCGATCGTCCGGACGTGCACCCCGCGCCCGTGCTCGCCGCCGGCGGCGCCGGGCGGCTGATCGGCGCGGCGATGGCGGCGTTGCCCGTCGGCGCCAATCCGGCACTGGCCGATCTGCGTGGCCTGCTGAAGCAGGCCGACCTGATCGTCGGCGTCGGCGGCGGCTACCTGCGCGCGCGCAACAGCGTCGAGGCGCTCAAGCTCGAAGCCGGGCACCTCGTGCAGATGCGTGCGGCCCGCGCGGCGCGCAAGCCGGCCGTCTACCTGCCGCAGAGCATCGGCCCGGCGGCCGGCAACGGGATGCTCGCCGGGCACCTGACGTCGCTGCTCGCGGGCTTCCACACCGTGTTCGTGCGCGACGATCGTTCGATGGCCCTGCTCGCCGCCAACCCGAACACCTGGCGCGCGCCCGATCTCGCGGTGCTCGAATTCGGCCGCCGTGCGGCCGGCCCGCGCAAGCACGCGCCGGTGCCGCCGGCCCGTCCCGGACACGTCGCGCTGGTGCTGCGCCGTCCGCCCGCATGGAGCGCCGTGCAATGCGCGCGTTATCACGCGCAGACGGAAGCGCTGATCGAACGGCTCGGCGCGTTCTGCCGCATCACGTTCGCCGTGCAAAGCACCGGGCGCGGCAACGACGACGCCGCGTACTACCGCGAACGCGGCTTCGACGACACGCGCTCGCTCAAAGACGTGCTCGCCGCGGACACGCCCGATGCGGTCGTATCCGTGCGCCTGCACGGCGCGCTCGAATCGATCCTGCACGGCGTGCCGGCCTATCACCTGAGCTACGAGCGCAAGGGGTTCGGCGCCTACGCCGATCTCGGCGTAGGCTCGTGGGTCGCGAACGCGGCGGATTTCGATGCGAACGCGGTATGCGACACGCTGTTCGCGCCCGACGCGCTGCGCCGCTTCTGGACGCAGACCGACACCGGCATCGCACGGCTCGGCCGCGAGCGCGAGCGGATCGTCGCCGCGCTGCGCGCCGCGCTCCACGACGGAGCGGCACGATGAAGGCCGCATCGTCGCGCCTCGCGCTGCGGGTCGCCGCACTCGCGCTGAAATTCGTGCTCACGATCGTCGTCGCGCGCACGCTTGGCTTCGATGCGGTAGCCGTCTATGGTGTCGCGCTCGCGGTGTCGGTCGTTGCGTCGAAGGTGCTCGGGCTCGGCTTCAGCACCGAAATCAACCGCCGGCTCGCCGGCCCCGATCCGCGCGACGCGATCCGGACCTGCATGCGGCTGTCGGTGCTGTATGCAGGCGCCTATGCCGTGCTGTGCGGTGTGGCCGCGCTGCCGGTCGGCGCGTTCTTCGGGCTGCCGCGGGAAGGCGCGCTCGCCGACGTGCCGCTCGCGCTGGTGATGCTCGTCGCGTGCGCCGAACATGCGGCGCTCGAAGTCAACACGTGGCTGTTCTCGCTGCACCGTGTCCGCGCGGCGTCGTGGCTGCTGTTCGTGCGGACCGGCGCGTGGGCCGGCGTCGCGGTCGCCGCGCTCGCGGCGCGCGTGGCCGCCTCGATCGACGACGTGTTCGCGATCTGGCTCGCCGGCGACATGCTCGTCGTCGCGCTCGGCTGGCTGTTGATCTCGGGTACCGCGCGCCGGCTGCCGGCGATGCCGGCGCTGTCGGCCACGCGCTTGCCGCTCGCGACGGTCTGGCGCAGCGGCGCGCCGTTCTTCGTCGCGTTGCTGCTGCTGTCGGTGCTGCAGTATCTCGAACGTTTCGTCGCATCCGCGATGCTCGACGCGAGCGAACTCGGCCGCTACGTATTCGTGTGGTCGATCGCGAACGCGATCCAGACGATCGCGTCGGCCACCGTCGCGGCAGTCGCCGCGCCGCGACTCGTGCGCGCGCTCGACTGCCCGCGAAGCGCACCGCAGGCATTTCGCGGCGAACTCGCGCAAGCGCTGCGCGGGTCGGTGATCCTGACCGGTGCGGCCGCGCTCGCGATCGTCACGGTGCATCCGTGGCTGTTCCGGCTCGCACACGAAGGCGGCGACCTGCCGTCGACCGTCATCCTCGCGATCCTGCTGCTGTCATTTGTACTGCGCGCCGCCTGCGACGTACTGTGGGCCGCCGCCGTCGCGTTGCGGGCCGGCCGCGTGGTCGCCGGCGTGATGGCGGCGCTGACGCTCGCATGCGTCCCGATGACGATCGCGCTCGTGCACGACGGGCACGCGATCGGCGCGGCCGTCGCGCATCTCGTCGCGAGCGTCGCGGCGAGCGCGTGGCTCGTATGGATCGTGTCGTCGCGCGCCCCGGTGTCGCGCCGCGCCGCCCGGCCCGGAGCGGCCGATGCTGCGTAACCTGATCGCGAGCGGTCCGCTGCTGAGCCGCGGCTTGCGCGATGCCATTGCCGCGTGTCTCGCGCTGCTGTACGTCGGTATCTATGCGAACGCCCGCGTGCTGCTGCCGGAATTCATCTTCCGCGACGCGGACAAGATCCAGACGCAGATCGGCGGCGGATCGACCTACGACGGCTCGTCGTTCGATGCGGTCGGCAAGCTGTACCAGGCGCTCGGCAGCGCCGGCACGGCCGTGTTCGTCGTCGCGCTGGGCGTCGCCACGATCTGGATCGCGTTGCGCGCGACACGGCGGCTCGGTGCGCTGGTCGCCCATCTCGCCCTGATCGCGCCGTGCCTGTTCTTCAATCTGTTCGTCGCGAGCAAGGACACGCTCGTCGTCGCGATGTCGATCGTCGTCCTCGCCGTTGCACGCGTACGCGGCACCGTGGGTGCCATGCTGATCGCCGTGCTGCTGTATCTCGGCTACGCGGCGACGATCCGCAGTTACTTCGCGCTGATCGTCGCGATCGCGCTCGCGGCATGGGTGTTGCGCCGTGTGTCGACGCTGCCGAGGCTGGCCGGCGCGCTGCTGGCCGTCGCCGTGCTCGTCGCGTTGCCGAATGCCGCCTATACGCTGCTTCAGCAGCCGCGCGATCTCGCGGTCGACTATCTCGTGTATGCGTCGCCGTTCGGCGCGCGCACGAGTTTCTACAATCCGTTTCCGCCCGATTCGTTCGTCCACTTCGCGGGCAACTATGCGTATTCGCTCGTGCGGCTCAACCTGCCGGTGCTGTTCTCGTTCGATCCGAAGGGATTCGCGATGCAGGGGCTGGTCGCGCTGTTTCTCTGCGCCGCATGGCGACGCGTTCCGGCGCAGCGTACCGGTGAAGGCGGGCACGGCCTGCCGCGCAACGGCGAGCTGCTCGCGTGCCTGCTGCTCGGCCATGTGGCGGTATCGATGCTGTTCGAGCCGGATCTCGGCAGCTACCTGCGACACCTGTCCAGCGTCGCTCCGTTCGCCGTCGCGCTGTGGGCGATCCGCACGCACGGCCCGGTTTGACGGCCGGCTAGGGCTGCGACGGCGTCGCGCGCAGCGACGCGCCGGCGGCATCGAGCGCAGGCTTCGGCGACCGGTCCGCACGCACGAGCCCGTAGCTGCGTTGCGCCGCGTCGTTTGCATTTGCCGTATCGGCCCATTCGTAGACCGACAGCAGCGGCGTGCCGAGCATCGTGCGCGCATCGAGCAGCGCACGCACGCGTTGCGCCTGCCGTTCGTCGCCATCGACACCGACCGACGCCGCGCCGTCTTCGGTCACGAGCGCCGGCAGTCCGTAGCGTACGCGGATGCCGTGCGCGGCATCGCGGATCTGCATCGGCGTCATGCCGTACGCGTGGTACGACACGGCGTCGAGACAGGCCGGCGCGGCGCCATGCACGCCAGCCAGCAGACGGCCGGGCACGCTGCCGGGCAGCGGCGGCCGCGCGAAGCCGAAGCCGACGACCGGAACGTCCGGCCGGCGCGCGGCCAGGCCGCGGCACAGTCCTTCGGCAAACGGCGGGAAGGTATGCACGACGTCGCCGGTCGGCCAATAGCGGCCCAGATCCGGTTCGTTCCACAGCTCGATCGCCACCAGCGCACGGTCGTATTGCGCGGCGAGCTGCGTCACCGTGCCCGCGAAACGGGCGCCGGCCGCCGCAAGCGATGCGCGGTCCGCCTTCGCTTCGCGCATCCCGTCCGCTCGTTGCACGTCGCGCAACGCGGGCCCGAGCGGCGCGAGCGTGCGCAGGGTCAGCAACACCGGCAGACGAGCCGAGCGCGCCGCCGCGAAAGCCTCGTCGATCTGGCGGCGGTAGTCCGCACGATCGAGACGATCGGTCCATACGCCGAAGCGGACGAAGTCGAAGCCGGTCTGCCGGATCCGCCGCGCATCGGCGGGCGTCAACGACTGGATCTTTGCCTGGACGCCGACAAGCGGTCGGCCGTCGGACACAGCCGGCCAGCGCGCGCGGTCGTCCGCATGGGCGGGCGACAGTGCCGCGAAACACAGTGCGACGGCGACGAACAGCGTGGAAATACGGAGCATGGACAGGAGAACGATCGGGCATGCCGGCGGCGTGTGGCGTGTTGCGGAACAAACCCGCGCGCGCACGGCCGGCGGAACACTGGGCATCGTGGCCGACCGTGCATTGTTGCAGAGCCTCGCGCTCGCCACCATCGGACCGGTCCGAGCGCGTTCGCCTCCTCGCCGGCGCACCGCGCGCACGCAGGCCTGCCCGGCCAGTCGCGAGCCCCCGCCGTCACGCTTTCTTCTTCCCTCTCAACACGAACGCCGCCGCCGTACACCCGATCATCGCGATGCCCGCGATCAGGAACGTATCGCTGTACGCCATCAGCAGCGCCTCGCGCATCACGCGCTGGTTGACGAGCCCGAGCGCCAGCTCGTGCACGCCGGAGATCGACCCGCCGGGCAGCACGTCCGCGCGCGGCGCGTGCACGCGGGCAAGCAACCGCGCGAGCATCGCCATGCGTTCCTGGAACGCTTCGGAAAACGGCGTGACCGCCTCGCCGATGCGCATCGCATGCAGCTTCTGCCGCTCGACGACGATCTGGCTCATCACCGCGATGCCGATCGCGCCGCCGACGTTGCGGACCATGTTGAACACGCCCGACGCGGAGCCGAGCTGCGCCTTCTCGATCCCGTCGACGGCCATCACGGCCAGCGCGATCACGACGAACGACTGCCCGATCCCGCGCACGATCAACGACGGGACGATCACGTTCGACGCCGCATCGGCGTCGAGGTGGATGTTCATCAGGCAGCCCGCCGCGACCAGCACGAAGCCGAGCACGATCGTCGTGCGCGGGCTCGTGCGGCGCATCAAAGGCGGCGTCAGGAACGACATCGCGAACTGCACGAGCCCGTACGGAATCATCGCGAGACCGATGTCGCGCGCGCTGTAGCCGTGCAGCTCGGCAAAATAGTTCGGCACGAGAAACACCACGCCGAACACCACCGCGCCGAACAGGAACTGCATCAGGCTCGCGATCCCGAAGTTGTACTGGCCGAGCAGCCGCAGGTTGATGAACGGCTCCTTGCGCCGCAGCTCGATCGCGACGAAAGCGGCCAGCCCGAGCGCCGCGACGATCGACAGCTCGACGATCAGGTCCGACGCGAACCAGTCCTTGCGCCCGCCCTCCTCCAGCACGATCTGCAGCGCGCTCAGGCCCACCGCCATCGTCGCGATCCCGAACCAGTCGGCGCGCCTCAGCATCCCGAGCTGCACGGGTACGGGCCGGATCGCCCAGCCGATCGCCGCGACCAGCGCGATCGCCGGCGGAATCTGCAGATAGAAGATCCAGCGCCACGAATACATGTCGGTCAGCCAGCCGCCGACCGACGGCCCCGCCGCCTGCGCGACGTTGTTCGCGATCGCGAACAGTGCCATCCCGAGCGGATGTTTCGACGGGGGCAATTCCGTGACGATCAGCTGGAACGACAGCGGAATCAGCACGCCGCCGAACGCCCCCTGCAACGCCCGCGCGATGATCATCGTCGAGATGCTCGGCGCGACCGAGCACGCGAGCGAAAACGCGAGAAAGCCGGTCGCGCCGACCAGCAGCACGCGTCGCGCAGAAAACACCTGCACGAGCCAGCCGGTCAGCGGAATCACGACGATCTCGGCGACCAGGTACGCGGTGGTGATCCACGAGCCTTCCTCGAAGCTCGCGCCGAGCGAGCCGCGGATGTCGGGCAGCGACGCATTGGTCACGTGCACGTTCATGCCGGCCATGAAGCAACCGAACACGCCGCCGAGCACGGCGACCCACGCGCGAAGCGAAACGGTGTCTTCGTGCGCAACCTGCGCGGTCGTCGCGCTCACGAGCCGGCCCCCTGCGTGCCGCGCGTGTCGACGCGCGCGATCACGGACATACCGGGCCGCAGCACGACGCCGGCCGGCGGCGCATCGACGCGGATCTTCACCGGGATGCGCTGCACGATCTTCGTGAAGTTGCCGGTCGCGTTGTCGGGCGGCAGCAGCGCGAATTGCGCGCCCGAGCCCGGCGCCAGGCCGGTCACGCGGCCGTGCAGCGTGTGGCCCGAATAGGTGTCGACGTCGATCTCGACGGGCTGGCCGTCGTGCATCGCGCCCAACTGCGTTTCCTTGAAGTTCGCGACCACGTACACGTCGCTCAGCGGCACCACCGCGAGCAGCGGCATCCCGACTTCGACGTACTGGCCCGCCCGCACCGCGCGCTGGCCGACGCTGCCGTCGCGCGTCGCTCGGATCACCGTGTGGTCGAGATCGAGCTGCGCGAGCGCCAGCTTCGCCTGGGCGGCTGCGAGCCGCGCACGCGCCTGCGCGATCGCGGCCGTGCTCTGTTCGCGACGGCGCTGCAGCACGGTCTGCTGGTCGGTTTGCACGCGCACGGCCGCGCCGGCACGGGCCAGCTCGGCGCGCGCCTTCAGCGCATCCGCGTGGGCCTGCTCCCAGCGCTGTCCGCTCGCGGCGGATTCGGCCAGCAGTTGCTTGTAGCGCGTCGCATCGGCATCGCGCCGCGCGGCTTCGGCACGCGCAGCGGTGGCATCGGCGTCGGCCTGCGCGATCTGGCTGCGCTGCTGGCCGATCTGGGCGTCGAGCGTCGCGGCCGCGGCCTGCTCGGCCTGCAGCGTCGCCTCGGCCGCCGCGACGGCGGCCTGCGCATCGTCGACCTTCGCGCGATAGTCGCTATCGTCGAGCCGCACGAGCACGTCGCCGCGCTTGACCGGCTGGTTATCGTCGACGGCGACCTGCGTGACGTAGCCCGACACGCGCGAGCTGACGGTCACGACGTCGGCGCGCACATACGCGTCGTCGGTGCCCTCGATGAAACGGCCGACGGTCCACCAGTGCCAGCCGAACACGGCGAGCGCGATGACGGCGAGCACGACGCCCGCGGCGATCAGTTGGCGCCGGGAGAACCAGGCGGATTTGGCTTTTTCGGGTACGGCAGTCGTGCTCATGATCGAAATGATGGGTTGGCGTGCAAGAGAACGGGCAGGGATGCTGCGAACGCGGCCGGCTATGGTTGCCAGCCGCCTCCGAGCGCCTTGAACACGGCGACCTGGTCGAGCGAGACCTGCTGCGTCGACTCGGCCAGCGCCGAATCGACCGCGACGAGGCTGCGCTGCGCGTCGAGCACGCCGAGGAAATCGAGTGCGCCGGCCTCGTAGTTCAGCTCGGCGAGGCGATAGGCGCGCGCATGCTCGGCGCGCGCGGTTTCGAGCGCGGCGCGGCGGCGCCACGCGGCGCCGTAGCGAGCCAGCGCCTGCTCGGTTTCCTTCAGCGCGCGCAGCACCTGCGCATCGAACTGGGCACGGGCGAGCGTGTCGTCGGCGCGGGCCTGCGCGAGCCGCGCGCGGCTCGCCGCCATGTTCGGAAAGCGCCACGTGATCAGCGGACCGACGCCCCAGGCGATCGCGTACTTGTCGCCGAGCGTCGACGGATCGCCGCCGGTCGACAGCCAGTTGACCGAGCCGCCGAGCGAAATCGACGGATACAGCTCGGCCGTCGCCACGCCGATTCGCGCATTCGCGGCGGCCAGCTGACGCTCGCTTTCACGCAGGTCGGGACGGCGGCGCAGCAGCGACGCGCCGTCGCCGACCGGGAACGGCCGGGCGAGCACCGGCGCGGCACGGCAATGCGCGACGGCGTCGGGCAACGCGCCGGGCGCACGCCCGGTCAGCACCGCAAGTTCGTACAGCGCAGCGCGCCGCGAGCCGACGAGCGCGGGCAGATCGGCGCGCGTGTCGTCGGCGAACGCGCGCGACCGCGCCACTTCGAGATCGGACACGAGCCCGTGCGCGCGCTGCTTCGCCGTCAGCGCGGCCAGCCGGTCCGCGATCCCGACCGACTGCTGAGCCACGTCGATCCGCTCGCCATACGCGCACACTTGCGCATACGCGGCCGTCGTCTCGGCGGCCACCACCACGCGCATCGCATCGGACGCGGCCTGCACCGCGTCCGCATCCGCGCGCGCGGCATCGACCAGATGACGCACGCGGCCCCACAGATCGACTTCCCACGACAGCGAAAACGACGGCGCGAAACCCCAGCGCGTATGCGCATCGGTGTCCTTGGCCGCCGCGACGATCTGGTCGGGCGCGTGCTTGCCGTAATCGACGCCGAACCCGGCCGTCGTATCGGGCAGCCGTGCGGCGCCGGCCTCGTCGAACACGGCACGCGCGCGTTCGACCCGCGCCACGGCCGCCGCGAGATCGCGGTTCTGCGCGAGCGCATCGCGCACGAGGCCGTCGAGCACGGGATCGTCGTAGAGGCGCCACCAGCGTTCCGGTGGTTCGCCGGCGGCCGCGGCCGGCACGTCGGCCACCGCGTCGAATGGCCCGGTGCGCGCCGCTTCGGACACGGGCGGCCGGTACGGCTCGCCGACCGAACACGCGGCCAGCGCGGCCGATGCCAGCAGCACGGCCGCACAGGTGGCGCGCCGCACGCGCGGCAAGCGTGTCTCGACGGCGGGAGAAACGGGCGAAGCGGACGGAGTGGACGGAACGCGCATCGGGTGGCAAGGAGGTCGAACAAACGATGGGCTTATGGTAATTTCGACCTGAGCGGTCGATCTCGCGCGTAAAGCGCATTCGTCGTCGAGAAAAGGACAATTCGGATCAAGTGGAAAATTTCTTCATCGCACTCGAACGCCAAGCGCGTGACAAGCAGATCGCCGTCGTCGCCTCCGACTCGCCGGCGGGCATGGCGTACCCGCCGCATTCGCACCGCCAGGGCCAGCTGATCCACGCGATTTCCGGCGTGATGATCGTGCACGCGGACGCGGGTAGCTGGGTCGTACCGACGGGCCGCGCGGTATGGGTGCCGGGCGGCACGCAGCACGAGATTCGCTCGGCCGGCGACGTGCAGATGCGTACCGTGTTCGTCGGCCCGGAAGTGCGGCCGAGCCTGCCGACCGAATGCCGCGTGATCGAAGTCGGCACGCTGCTGCGCGAATTGATCGTGACGGCCTGCGACCTGCCCGCCGACTACGACCTGTCGCACCGCGCGGGCCGCGTGCTCGCACTGATCCTCGACGAGATCGAGATCGCGCCGTCGCTGTCGCTGCACGTGCCGATGCCGCGCCATCCCGCGCTCGTCGCGCTATGCACGCGGCTCATCAACGACCCGTCGTCGGTCGTTACGCTGCAGGCGTGGGCGCGCGACGCACACATGAACGAACGCACGCTCGCCCGTGCATTCAAACGCGAGACGGGCATGACGCACGGCGCGTGGTGCCGCCACGCGCGGCTGCTGCTGAGCCTGCCGCGCCTCGCCGCCGGCACGCCGATCCTCGAACTCGCGCTCGAACACGGCTACGATAGCCCCAGCGCGTTCGCGGCGATGTTCCGCAAGGCGCTCGGCGTCGCGCCGAGCGAATACTTCCGACGACGCTGATCCGTCCGTCGATTGTCCGTTTTGCGACGATCGATCGCTGATGCGCGCGCGCGGCGTGCCGCAGCCGTCGCTACAGTAGCGACATTGCCACCTGGCCAGCCGGAGGTTTCGTTATCCCGATGGATCTGATTCAATGCATGCAGGCGTTCGTCACGCTCGCGGACGCGGGCACCTTCACCGAGACCGGCAAACGGCTCGGCATCACGACCGCACACGTCAGCCGGCTCGTCGCGTCGCTCGAGCATCGTCTCGGCATCCGGCTGCTGAACCGCACGACGCGTTCGATGTGCCTGACCGAAGCGGGCGAGCGCTATCTGGCGCGCGCCCGCGACATCACGCTGGCCGTCGATGCGAGCGAGCGGGAGGCGCGCGACGCGCGCGTGCATCCGCACGGCCGGCTGCGCGTGCATTGCAGCGCCAGCATCGCGAACCATTTCGTGATTCCGCTGATCGGGCAATTCCAGGCGCGCTACCCGGACGTCAGCGTCGACCTGACGCTCGCGCCGCACTTGCCGAAACTGGTGCGCGACAGCTACGACGTCGCGGTAATCGCGATGCCGAGCCTGCCGAGTTCCGAACAGGTCGCAATCGACGTCGGCCGCATCCGCAGCGTGCTGTGCGCATCGCCCGCGTATCTCGATGCACACGGCACGCCCGATTCGCCCGGCGCGCTGGTTCACCATCGCTGCGTACAGCTGGTCGCGCCCGCGTATCACGAGCGCATCTGGACGCTGTGGAATGGCGCGGAAGCACAGACGGTGGACGTCGATCCGTCGATGACGGCCGACGTCGCCGCGTCGCTCGCGATCGCGGTGCGCGAAGGCGCGGGGATCGGCTTGCTGCCGGACTTCGTCGCCGCGGCAGACTTGCGCTCGGGCGCGCTGGTGCGTGTGCTGCCCCACTACCAAGCGGAAGAAATCGGCGTGTTCCTGGTGTACGCGTCACGTCAGCATCTCGATGCGAAGACGCGCGCGTGGGTCGACTTCATGAAGGCCGCGCTGCGCGATGCATTCGCACAGATGCACGACGACGCGTGCGCACCATCGGCCAGGAAAAAAAACCACGCGCCGGGCAAGGCCGGCGCGTGGGCCGGCGCCGCCGCGTAGCGGCACGGCGCCGACGGGCGATGCACGGTTACTGCGGCTTGAACAGCGCGCGCAGGTTCGTCATCGCCATGTCGAGGAAGCCGGTGACGAACGCGTCGAATTCCGGCTGGCGCGCGGTGCCGCCGTGCGACGGTTCGCCGGCGATGTCCCACGTCACCGTGCAGGCCTGGTCGCCGCGCGGCTCGACGCGCATCAGCGCCCACAGATTGCCGATGTCGAACGACGTATGGATCAGGCTCCACGTCATCACCATCGCTTCGTCGTCGTGGCTGTTGAGCTGTTCGACGACGACGTTGCCGTCCGCGAAATGCTTGATGCGCAGCGAGCGCACGCCTTCGCCGATCATGTCGGTATGGTCGAGCCCCGTGATGAAGCGCGAGAAGCCGGCGAAATCGCCGACCACGCGCCACGCGTCACGCGCCGGCACGTCGAGATCGGCCGAGCCGGACAGGATCGGCGTTTGCGGCGCGTAGACGAGCGTGGACGGACGGGGTTGCGTTGCAGTACGTTGCAGCATGATGCCTCCTTGATGAATGATGCGATGACAGCGATTGATCAAACGGGGTACGTCTTCACCACGCGGGTTCGGGCTCGGCGTCGCGGCGGGCGTCGTTCGCGCGCCGCGACGGCTCGGCCGGCGGCGGCATGAAGCCGCATTCGGCGAGATAGCCGAAATGCGCATCGAGCAGCGCGTCGTCCTTGTCCGGATACGTGACGCCGAGCCGACGCAGCGTCGCCTCGGTGCGCGCGTGGTCGATGACGGCCATGTCGCCGATATCGTCCTGCCGGTCGTCGAGATAGAACGCGACGACGTCGAACAGCGCATTCGATTCGTCGATCGACAACAGCCGTTCGCGCCAGACCTCGGGCGCCTCGAAACGCAGCGGATAGCCCCGCCGCACGAGTGCGCGCAGGTAGCCGGCCCAGTCGAGCGGGCGCGGGTTGTGCAGATGGAACACGCGCTCGGTGCGCGCACCGTCGAGCGTGCACGCGACGATCGCCCGCGCCAGGTAGTCGACCGGACTCAGGTCGAACAGCCCGCCCTCGGTCGCGAGCGGCGCGCAGCCGAGCTGAACCGCGCCCTTGAGCAGCAGCAGGATCCGGTTGCGTCCCGGCTGGCACAGCCCCGTGCGCGAATGGCCCGTGATGTTGCCGGGCCGCAGGATCGTCGTGTCGATCCCGCGCGCAGCCGCTTCGGCAACGAGATGCTCGGACACCCATTTCGTCAGGTTGTAGCCGTTGTTGACGAAGGCAGGGCCGGCCTCCGACGGGGCCGCCTCGATCAGGTGGCCCGTCGGGCCCGTCGCGCTCGCCGCGGATAGCGTCGATACGAAATGCAGCGCCTTGCGGCGACCGCTGCAGCACAGGCGGAGCAGCTCGAGCGTCGAGCCGACGTTCTCCGCGTGCAGGTACGGGTAGTCGTACACGTGGTTCACGTGTGCGCCGTTATGATGAATCGCGCCGACCTCGGCCGCGAGCGTCTGCCACACCGCGTCGGACAAGCCGAGACGCGGCGCGCCGAGATCGCCGCGCAGCACGCGCACGCGCGGATGCCCGCACAGATGGCCGAGCCCGTTGACGAACGCCGCTTCGTCGAGCCGCCTGCGCGCGCTCGCGTCGTCGTCGCCGCGCACGATGCAGTAGACGATCTGATTCGTATGACTGATCAGTTCGCTGAGGATGAAGCTGCCCAGGAAGCCGTTCGCACCGGTCAACAACACCGCGCCGGGGCCGTCGCCCGCCGGCTGGTCGGCCGGCAGTCGCACGTCGTCGGGCAGGCGGCGATCGTCGTGCACGCGCGCCGGCACGTTCGCACCGCGCTCGCCCGACTCGTCGGTTAGCAGCGCCGCGAGCGCGGCGATCGTCGGCCGCTCCATGAAACGCGCGAGCGCCGCGTTGCCGCCCAACTCGCGCTTCACCGCAAGCATCAGCCGCGACACCAGCAGCGAATGGCCGCCCAGTTCGAAGAACGACGCATCGCGGCCGATCTCGTCCGGCGCGAGTTCGAGCAGCGTCGCCCACATCGCGGCGAGACGAAGCTCCAGCGCGCCACGCGGTGCATCGCGCGTGTCGTTCCCCGCACGCGACACCGGCAGGCGCGCGAGCGCGGCGCGATCGATCTTGCCGTTCGGCGTCGCGGGCAGCACGTCGAGCGCCGTGATGTCGTACGGCACCATGTAGTCGGGCAGCGCGGCGGCCAGCATGGCGCGCAGCGCGTCAGGCGTCGCCGCCGCGTCGACCGGCTTCGCGGCGAACAGCCGGATGCGCTTGCGCTCGTCGGGCACCACCACGCATTGGCGGTACAGCCCCGCCGCCAACGCGGCCGTCTCGATTTCGCCCGGTTCGACGCGAAAACCGCGAATCTTCAGTTGCGCGTCGCGGCGGCCCACGTAGCGCAGCGTACCGTCCGGCTCCCAGCTCGCGATGTCGCCGGTCCGGTACATCGTCGCGCCCGGCGTGCCGTACGGATCGGCGACGAAACGCTCGGCGCTCAGGTCGGGCCGGCCGAGATAGCCGAGCCCGACGCCCGCGCCGGCGATGCACAGCTCGCCTTCCTCGCCGGTGAGCGTCGGACGGCCGTCGGCCGCGAGCACATGGCAGCGCGCGTTCGCGATCGGCCGGCCGATGCGCCGGTTGCTGTCGCCGGCGCGCAGTTCGCCCGTCGTCGCGAGCACCGTGCATTCGGTCGGGCCGTAGATGTTGTGCAGCCGCCGGTTCGCGCTCCAGCGCGCGATCGTGTCGGGATCGCACACGTCGCCACCAGTGATGAGATGCGCGAGCGCGGGCCAGTCGCAATCCGGCAGCGCCGCGAGCAGCGCGGGCGGCAGGAACGCGTGCGTGATGCGCGCGTCCGCGACGAGCGCCGCAAGCGCGTCGAGCTCGCGGCGCTGCGCTTCGCTCGGCGCGACCAGCGTCGCACCGGCGAGCCAGGTCGGGAACATGTCGAGCAGCGACGCATCGAACGCGACCGTCGAGAACTGCAGCACGCGCGACGACGCATCGAGCGACACGTGCGCGCGATACCAGTGGCAGAAATGCACGATGTTCCGGTGCGACAGCATCACGCCCTTCGGCACGCCGGTCGAACCCGACGTGTAGATCGCGACCGCGCAGCGCGCATCGCGATCGGGATCGCTTTCGAGCGGCCACGCGCCGGCCTGCGTATCGCGCGCACCATCCGCTTGCGTGTGGGTGCCGCAGTCGATCACGTCGAGGTCGAATCCGTCGAGCAGCGCCGGCTCGACCGCGCGGTCGACGACGAGCGCTTGCGCACCGGACTCGCGCAGGATCGTGCGGGCACGCTCGGGCGGAAACGCCGGATCGAGCGGCACGCAGGTCGCGCCGGCGCCCAGCACGCCGACGATCGCCGGATACAGCGCGACGCCCTTGTCGAGCCGCACCGCAACCACACGCGGCGCGACGGGCCGAGCGGCAATGCGCGCGGCGACCTGGCGGGCACGCGTGACCAGCTCGCGATAGGTCAACCGGCCGTCGGCCGCGACGAGCGCGCAGGCATCCGGCGCACCGGCCGCCGCACGCGATACGAGTTCGGGCAGCGACGGTTCGCACGGCCATTCGGCCATCGTATCGTTCGACGCGTGCCAGCCGGCCAGCCGTTCGAGATCGAGCACGATGTCGGCCGGCCTGGGCGGTGTCGCGCGCGGCGCGTCGTTCGGATCGCTCAGCTCGCGGGCGATCCCGCTCGCGACTTCGTGCATCAGATCGACCGCGCACGCGGCGATCTCGCCCGCGAGATCGGCACCGTTGAGCGCCACGCCGAACGCAAGCGTCGCGTCGGCCAGCTCGCGCGTGTCGCCCGGTGCCGCGTCCGTGAGCCACGCGACACGTACCTCGCGCGGCGGAAAGGCATCGGCGACGATCTCGCACCGCAGCAGCCGAGCGTGCGCGCAGTGTACGGCCGGGTCCGGCGCGCCGCAGACAATCGACCACTCGGCCGCGTTGCGCAACGTGTCGGGTGCCGGCGCCGGCAACAGCAACGCGTCGGCCGCGTCGCGTAGCGGGCCGTCGCGTCCGTCGGCGATGCAGACGGTATGGCCGGTCGCCTCGAGTTCAGCCGCCAGCCGTGCAGCGAGACGGGTCTGGCCGCCGATCGCAATGATGATCGCTTTCATCGACGTGACTCACAGGTAGTCGGACAAGGCCGCGCGGGTCGGCGCGTGATCGAGCAGGCCGCTCATCCGGAAGAACTGCCGGATGTTGACGATCATCGGATGCTGGCTCGTGATCGGATACGCGCCGACCATGTCGTCCGCGATCCGCGCGCGCTCGGCGGCCGGCAGATCGAGCGCATCGATCAGGCGGCGATCGAACTGCAGTTGGAGGTCGGCGCTCAGGTATTCGCGCAGGAAGCACGGCAGCCCTTCGCCGAGCGCGAGCCGCGCGAGTTCGTCGATCTCCGACCAGTACAGCTTCACGAGATTGATCCAGAACGCCGAGTGACGGCCTTCGTCCGCGAGGTGATCGGCCATCACGCCCTTCACAGAGCGCTTCAGCGTCGCGTCGCGCGAGAACGCCGCGACTTCCGCCGTGACCGTGTTCTCCGAGATTGCGACGCACAGCAGCTCCATGCCGTCGCGATACTGCGCACCGACCCGCTCGACCGCGCGCGGAATCGCACGCGACAGCTCGATCTCGCTGTTCGGCGGCAGCGGCGCGATGCCGGTGGCTTCCTCGACCTGCCGCAGATAGTCCATCGCGACGTACGCGTGGTAGTCCTCGTCGATTACGACGGTCATCGCATCCTGCCGGCACGCGAACGGAAACGGGTGCGCGAACCGGCCGCGCGCGATTCGCAACGCGGTGGCGTTGACGATCTCCGTCTCGAAGATGATCACGTCCTGAATGTACTTGTAGAAGCTCTGCAGCAGGACGAAGTCGCGCACCGCGTCGCCCGCGTCGATGATCGCCGGGTGCGCGCACAGCGGCTGGCGTTCGAGCGGGTAATAGCGCAGTTCGTCGTCCTCGACGATCCGCCGAGGGCGCGATCGCACGGTCGCGCGCGCCTCCCAGCGATCGACGTGACTCACGTATGTGACGGCGGTCGTCATCGCGTGTCCTCCGGGGAACCGTAGTAATGGATTTCGAGCAGCAGGCAGCCCGCGTCGCTGCGAAACGGGCCATGCGGCGTGCCGGCCGGACGCACGAAGTAGCTGCCTTCCCGATACGTCGCGCGAGACTCGCGCGTCACGACGTCGACCAGGCTCTGGTCGCCGTCGATCAGGTGCACTTCCTCGTGGTAGTCGTGCAGGAACGGCACGCGCGTGCCCGCGCCGGGATCGAACCGCACGATCCGGGTCCGGATGCCGCGCTTCGCGTGCTCGTCCAGCGTATCGACGAGCACAACCTGGTCGATGCCGTCGTCGAACGCCGCCGGGTGCTCCCAGTCGAGCGCCGCGAAATCGACGATGCGCTCGGACAGCCCGCGCGCGTTCATGCAGGCACCACGTTGCGGGTGTGGCCGAGATGCGCGAGCAGCCCGTCCCACAGACGCATCCGCTCGTCGATCGCGTCGAGTCCGGCCTGCAGCGCTTCCTCGAGCTTCGCCGCGTCGCCGTCCGCCGCTTCGCGGATCATCGCGCGCGCCGCCGGCCCATGCTCGCCCGAATCCACTTCGATATGGCGGTCGAGGTAATACACGAGCAGCGGAATCGACGAGCGCTCGATCTTCCATTCGTCGAGCAGCGTGCGGAACATGTCGGGAATCACGTTCTCGCGGCCGTAGAAGAAGTTGCCGAGCACCTGGTGCGTCGCGCCCGACGTGCACGCGGCCATCGTCGCCTCGACGAAGCGGATCACCGGCTCCGGCGCATCGACGGCCTTCAGCGCGGCCGACACCGAGAAGCCCGAGCGCACCAGCGACACCATTTCCTCGATGCGTGACGTCGACGCGCCGACATCGCGCATCGCGTGCAGGTACAGGTCGTAGTGGCTCATGTGGCCGTTCGGCGTTTCGTCCGATTCCTCGCCGAGCACGATCTCGTTGATCAGGCGCGACGCATTCGCGTTGCGCGGCGCGACCCACGGCACCGCGACGGTCGTCAGATCCTGTTGCAGCCGCTTCACGAGCGACATGAAATCCCACACGGCAAATACGTGCCATTCCATGAACACGCGCAGCTCGTCGATGGTACGGATCGATCCGAACACCGGATGATGCGCGAGCCGCTCGTGCTGCTCGCCGATTTTTCGCTCCAGCCCTTCCAGTTGATTCACGGGACTCTCCTAGTAATGTCCGCTCGCGCCAGCCCACTGCGCCGGCTTCCGGCGCCGGAAACCGTTTCCGGCGAATTGCCTGCATGCCGTTTTCGGCTTGCGCAGCAATTTCAGGCGTCGATGCTAAATAAGCTGATAATTTGCCGCCTATTGAAAATGGACATTCTCATATTCTTTCCGGACCAGACTACTCACCCATCCACAAAAACCTTTACCAGCAAGGCTTTGAAGAATTACCAGCAGAACCGCACGGAATTGACAGCCGCAAATCGGGCTGTCTAGGATAAGAATTGCGATTCATCAAAAATGAAATGCACGATGCGAATATGTATTTTTTATTAAACAAATGCGCATTTAATTCATCCACCGGAATCAGCTTTCCAGGAGAAACGACGTGACCGATTCGACGCTTCAATTGCCGCTGTCCGCGCCGCAGCGGGATTTCTGGGAGGCCGCGCTTGCGTATCCCGTCCCGTCGACGCATATCTACGCAGCCGAGTATTTCGAAATTCGCGGCGCACTCGACACCAGCGCATTCGAACTCGCGCTGCGGCAGGTGATTCGCGAGGCGCAGACGCTGCACACGACGCGCATCGTGCTGGATGGCGGCACGCCCGTACGCGTGCTCGACGCCGCGCTCGCCGACCACTGGACGCTCGAACACGTCGACCTCGCCGGCACGAAAGACGCACACGCCATCGCGCTCGCCGGCATGCGCGCGCACTGCACGGGCGCGATCGAGCTGGCGCGCGGGCCGTTCTTCCGCCATACGCTGTACCGCATCGCGCCGGATCACTACTACTGGTATCACGGCTACGCGCACATCCTGGTCGACGGCTATTCGGGGAGCCTGATTGCCACGCGCGCCGCCGAGCTGTACAACGCATTCGCATCGGGCGCCAAGGTGCCGCCCACGCGCTTCGCGTCGCTCGCGGAGCTGCAACAGGACGAAGACGCGTACCGCGCGTCCGAACAGTTCGCGCACGATCGCCGCTACTGGCTCGAGCGCTTCGCGGATCAGCCGCGCACGGTCACGCTCGCCGGTCCCGCACGCTTTCCCGAGCGCGACGACGGGCCCGACCTGCGCGAGACGCGCGTCGCCACCGCAACCGAAAGCGCGCGCATCGAGGCGGTCGCCAGGGATCTCTTCACGTCGACGGTGCCGCGCCTCGTCACCGCGCTGACCGCCGCGTACCTGTACCTGAACACCGGCGCGCACGACATCGTGCTGTCGGTCGCCGCGATGGCGCGCACGTCGGCGCGCGAGCGCCGCACGCCGGCGCAGTGCGCGAACATGCTGCCGCTGCGCCTGCACGTCGAGCCGGGCCACACGCTCGACGATCTGTGCCGCCAGGCGAACCGCGAAATGATCGCGCTGCGCCAGCACCAGCGATACCGGATGGGCGACCTGCACCGCGAGCTGACGTCGCTCGACAACGGCCAGGGCGTGTTCGGCCCCGAGATCAACATCATGGCGTTCGACTACGACCTGCGGTTCGGCGATTGCGTGACGACGTCGCACAACCTGTCCGTCGGCACGACCGACGACCTGATGGTGAACCTGACCGACCGACGCAACGGCGAGCCGCTGCGCTTCGACTTCGACGCGAGCCCGCAGTACTACAGCCGCGACGCGCTGAACGCCCACGTCGGTCAGTTCCTGACTTTCATGCGTGTCGCGCTCGACGAACCGTTCGCGACGCTCGGCGCGCTCGAAAGCCGGCTCGACTTCCAACCGGCGGCGCTCGCCGGCTGAGCGTCACCTGCGTCACCGTATTGCCTCGTCCAACCTAATCACTACGGAGTCCTGTCATGTCCTATTCGGAATCGCGCTTCTGGCATCCCCGGCAACATCCGCTCGCCGCGTCGCGCCAGCCGATCCGCATCACGCGCGGCGAAGGCTGCTATCTGTACGACGACACCGGCCGGCCGTATCTCGACGCGGTCGCGTCGCTGTTCAACGTGTACGTCGGCCACGGCCGGCGGGAAATCAAGGAAGCGATCGTCCGGCAGCTCGACGAGCTCGAATATCACCCAGTGTTCGCCGGATTCAGCCATCCGCGCGCGGAAGAGCTGTCGGCGCGGCTGGTTGGCATGCTGCAGCCCGAAGACATGAGTCGCGTGATCTTCGGCTCCGGCGGCTCGGACGCCGTCGAGGCCGCGCTGATGATCGCGCGGCAGTACTGGAAGGTGTCCGGGCAGCCCGAGCGCACCAAGTTCATCGCGCTGCGCCAGGCTTATCACGGCTCGCACTTCGGCGGCAGCTCCGTCACCGGCAATACCGTCTACCGGCGCAACTACGAGCCGACGCTCGCCGGCTGCTTCCACGTCGAGACGCCGTGGATCTATCGCAACCCGTTCACGCACGATCCAGAAGAACTCGGCCGCCTGTGCGCGTCGCTCGTCGAGCGCGAGATCCTGTTCCAGGGGCCCGATACCGTGGCAGCCTTCATCGCCGAACCGGTGCAGGCGACCGGCGGCATCATCGTGCCGCCTGCGAACTACTGGCCGCTGGTGCGCGAAGTATGCGACCGCCATGGCGTGCTGCTGATCGCCGACGAGGTAGTGACGGGCTTCGGCCGGACCGGCGCGGCATTCGGCAGTCGCGGCTGGGGCGTCGCGCCCGACATCATGTGCCTGGCGAAGGGCCTGTCGTCGGGGTATTTGCCGCTCGGCGTGACCGTCGTCAACCGCCGCATCGAGAACGCGTTCGTGTCCAATCCGGGCGGCATCGGCACGCTGATGCACGGCTACACCTATTCCGGTCACCCGATCGTCTGCGCAGCCGCGCTCGCGAACCTGCAGATCATCGTCGACGAGGATCTCGCCGGCAACGCGGCGCGCGAAGGCGCGTACCTGCTGGAACGGCTGCAGCCGCTCGTCGACCGCTATCCGGTGGTCGGCGACGTGCGCGGCAAGGGCCTGCTGGTCGGCATCGACCTCGTGAAGGACAAGGTCACGCGCGAATCGATCGATCCGTCGGACGGCTATGCGGCCGCACTGGCCGACGCGGCGCGCGATGCCGGCGTGCTGATCCGCTCGCTCGGCAACCGGCTCGCGATCGCGCCGCCGCTCGTGATCGGTCGCGAGGACGTCGACCGGATCGTGCATGCGGTCGAGCATGCGTTCGAAGCGGTGCCACGCTGGACCGCACGCTGAACGCGGCGCGGTGGCAGTGGTGGCAGTGGGGGTCAGCGCGCCGCCGCTTCCGCCGCCGCGAGGTACTGGCTCGGCGTGACGCCGAACGCGCGCTTGAAGGTGGCCGCATAGGTGGTCGGGCTGCGATAGCCGACCTGGTGCGCGGCCTGCGTGACGGGCATGCCGCTCGCGAGCAGCGCGAGCGACATCGACAGCCGCAGTTGCTGGCGCCACGCGGCCACGCTCATGCCGGTCTCGCTGCGAAACAGGCGCGCCAGATGGCGCGCGCTCAGCGCGGCGTCGCGTGCGAGCGTGTCGAGCGGCAATTCGCAGTGCGGCTCGCGCTGCAGCCGCTCGCACAGCTTCAGCAGGCGCCGGTCGCGCGGCAGCGGTAACGTGAGCGGCGTCTGCGCGAGTTCGCGCAGCTCGTCGGCGAACAGGCGTGCGAGCGGGTCGTGCTCGATGCTGCAATCGAACGGATGGGACACCCGCGTGGCGAGCTCGCGCAGCAGCGGCGATACGGTCATCGCGCACAGCGTGGCCGGCAGCCGCGCGCTGAGCGCGTCGCCGAGGTAGAGCGAGCAGAACTGGACGTCGTCGGCCACGTGCATCGCATGGACGGTGCGCGCCGGAATCCAGATCGCGCGCAGCGGCGGGGTGATCCAGCGCTGGCCTTCGACGTCGAGTACTAATACGCCGCGCGTCGTAAACAATAGTTGCCCGGCCTGATGCGCATGCGGTGCATACTCGTGAGCAAGCGCGCGGGCGGGGGCCGACGCGCGGGGCGGTTCGATCGCGCGGATCCCGCCGAAGGCGAACGCGCGCGCGCCGGCGCGCGCGAGGAGAGGCACGTCTTGAACGCTGGTCATGGTCGATCGTCCTGATACGAAACCGGAGGGGTACCGCAACACGTGAAACGACGGGGGGACAGGTGCCCGCACAAGCGGGCCCGTCGTGCGAACAGCCGCCATTAAACCGGCGTCGGCTTCGCCTCAAAACTGTCCTTTTGAACAGGATACGCGCGGGCCGCAATGCACGGCCCGCCCACACCGACGAGGATCACCGATGGACCTGACAATACTGCACGACTGTTTCGACGCACTACAGCGCGCGCCCACCGCGGAAGCCGCGTTCCCGCCGATTGCCGCCGCCGCGGCCGCGCTCGGATTCCGGTATTGCGTGTACGGCTTGCGCCGCACGCTGCCGCTCGCCCGGCCCGACATGCAGATCGTCGGCAATCATCCACGCGAATGGGAACACCGTTATGTGAAATTCGGCTACGTCGCCATCGATCCGATCATCAAGCGGGTCGCGAGCCAGCCGCGGCCGGTCGTATGGAATGCGTTCGACGAACCGGGCGACACCGCGTTCTGGCACGACGCGGCGTGCTTCGGGATGCGTTACGGCTGGTCGCACGGCGGCTACGATCGGGCCGGCAACCTCGGCGTGCTGACGCTCGTGCGCGACACGACACCGCTCGATGCGGACGAGATCTCGCGGCTGCGCGCACCCTGTGCAAGCCTCTCGCATGCGGCGCACGCGTACCTGATGCCGCGCCTCGCCGATCCGATCGCGCCGGTCGGCACCGGGCTGACGCTGCGCGAGCGCGAGGTGCTGGCGTGGACGGCCGACGGCAAGACGGCCTACGAAATCGGGATGATCTTCGGGATCGCGGAGCGAACGGTGAAGTTCCATCTGCAGAACGCCGTCGTGAAGCTCGACGCGATGAACAAAACGCATGCGGCCACCAAGGCTGCGATGCTCGGGCTGTTGCCCTGACGGCGCACACGCGCGCGCCGTGACCTGAAAAAGAAACCCGGGCCGGCCCTGCCGCCCGGGTTTCGACCCGCTTATGCGACGGCCTGCACCGCCGGCTGTCCGGCAAAGAAGGTTGCCTGTGCAACCTCATCCGCGCGGGCATACGCGCGGTTCACGCCGCTGATCACCGCGCGAATCGACGCGGTCGTCAGGTTCGCATCGACGCCGACACCGAACGCGCTGCCGCGCACGCCCGTGCCGGCCAGTTCGGCGATCGCGATCGCCTTCGCATCGGCGCCCTGCGACAGCGCGCGCTCCTCGTAATGCTGGATCCGCAGCGGCGTGTGCAGCGCATGCATCAGCGCATCGAGCGGCCCGTTGCCCTCGCCGCGCAGCACGCGGCGCTCGCCGTGCACGTCGGCGGTCAGCACGATCGTCTCGCGGCCGTCGCGTTCGCTCAGCTCGTGGCCGACATAACGCAGCGGCGCGTCACTTTCGACGTACTCCTGCTGGAACAGCGCCCAGATCTGCGCGCTCGTCACCTCGTGACCGCTCTCGTCGGTCAGGCGCTGCACGGCCGCGCTGAAATCGACCTGCATGCGGCGCGGCAGCACGACGCCGTAGCCCTGTTCGAGCAGGTACGCGATACCGCCCTTGCCCGACTGGCTGTTCACGCGAATGATCGAATCGTACGTGCGGCCGAGGTCGTTCGGATCGATCGGCAGGTACGGAACTTCCCATACGGTATCCGCGCGCTGGACCGCGAAGCCTTTCTTGATTGCGTCCTGGTGCGAACCGGAGAACGCGGTGAACACGAGGTCGCCGACATACGGATGGCGCGGGTGGACCGGCAACTGCGTGCATTCCTCGGACGTGCGCGCGACTTCGTTGATCTGCGAGAAATCGAGGCCCGGATCGACGCCCTGCGTGTACAGGTTCAGCGCGAGCGTCACGAGGTCGACGTTACCCGTGCGTTCGCCGTTGCCGAACAGGCAGCCCTCGATCCGGTCGGCGCCGGCCATCACCGCGAGCTCGGCCGCCGCGACCGCGGTACCGCGGTCGTTGTGCGGGTGGACGGACAGGATCAGCGAATCGCGGCGCGCGAGATTGCGGTGCATCCACTCGATCTGGTCCGCATAGTAATTCGGCGTGCCGATTTCCACCGTGGCCGGCAGGTTCACGATCGACTTGCGCTCGGGCGTCGGCTGCCACACGTCGAACACCGCGTCGCAGACTTCCTTCGCGAAATCGAGTTCGGTCGCCGTAAAGGTTTCCGGGCTGTACTGCAGCGTGAATTGCGTGTCGGTCGCCGCATCGGCGCACCGCTTGATCGTGCGCGCCGCGTTCACCGCCAGTTGCTTCACGCCGTCGCGATCGAGGTTGAACACGATCTTGCGGAATTCCGGCGCGGTCGCGTTGTACAAGTGCACGATCGCGCGCTTCGCGCCGCGCAGCGATGCGAAGGTGCGCTCGATCAGGTCGTCGCGCGCCTGCGTGAGCACCTCGATCGTCACGTCGTCGGGAATGTGGCCGCCCTCGATCAGTTCGCGCACGAAGTTGAAATCGGTTTCGGACGCGGACGGGAACGCGACCTCGATCTCCTTGAAGCCGATCGCCACCAGCGTCTTGAACATCCGCATCTTGCGCGCGGCGTCCATCGGCTCGAACAGCGCCTGGTTGCCGTCGCGCAGGTCGGTGCTCATCCAGATCGGCGCCTGCGTGATCGTGCGCGACGGCCACGTGCGGTCGGGCAGGTTGACGGGCGTGAACGGTCGGTATTTGGTCGCGGGGTTCTTCAGCATCATGATGTCGGTCCTCGGTCTGTTTGTCGGTGAAGCGCGGCGCGGCGGCCATCGGCGTGATGAGCCGGGTATCTGCGCAGCGGTAAAAACGGCAAAAAAGCGGCACAACGGCAAAGCGGTACGGCAAACGACGGCCTTGGCGGTTGAGCGACCGGGACGGAGCGGAGTGGTGACGGAAGAAAGACGAACTCAGGCGCCGGTCGACAACCGGGGCCAGGTCGGTGATGCGGGGAAAATCTGGCGCTTCAGGAAAGAAGCAGATGGAAAGCGCGCAGCCGCAGACCCAGCCCGGAGAAGCGGGCTAGTAGTCGTAGCGAGAAAAGGAACTGGGCGGCGTGCATGACCGGCATCAAATCACAGGGTGGCCGCGGCTGTCAACCGGGTGCGCATTTATTCCGCGTCGCCCGCTGAACGCGCGTTTGCGCAGAATCAGCCCCGTCCGATAGGCGGCGGCTTCCCACGTCGATATGCTTCACGGGTGCGGCGCCGGTGAGGTCCTATTCATGTTCGGAGTGAGTCGGTCCATCCTCTTCGCCGGTCGCCGCATACCCCTCCCCTGCAATCAGGCTTCGGTGCAGGCGTTCGACGGTGGCCGGTGGGCGCGGTCACGGCAGAGATGCTGATGTTGAAACGAAACGCTGCCATATGCGAACGCCGAGCGCCTGCTCCGAAGCCCGATCGCCCCGCCTCTCCCGCCCACCTTGCGCGCTCGCGCATCGTTCAGGAAAGCGATACACCCATCGATATCATTCATTGAATATATCGAAATCGATGTCGTTAATTACACTCCATTAAATCGAATAACGCTGTTTTTCGGTTTACTGAACAATAATTATTCTCGACTGAATATTTTTTTATTTATTTTTCGCCATGCTTTGTGCGTCGCGTTTCAAACGGCAAACGTTTGCGCGACAAGGTCGCTGGCCTTATCCAACAAGCCACAGGAGAACATCATGGCCGACTCTCAAACGTCATCCAACCGCGCCGGCGAGTTTTCGATTCCGCCGAATACCGATTTCCGCGCGATTTTCTTCGCGAATGCAGCCGAGCAACAGCACATCAAATTGTTCATCGGCGACAGCCAGGAACCCGCCGCGTACCACAAGCTGACGACGCGCGACGGCCCGCGCGAAGCCACGCTGAATTCCGGCAACGGCAAGATTCGTTTCGAAGTGTCGGTGAACGGCAAGAATTCGGCGACCGATGCACGCCTCGCGCCGATCAACGGCAAGAAGTCGGACGGCTCGCCGTTCACGGTCAACTTCGGGATCGTTGTGTCGGAAGACGGCCACGATAGCGACTACAACGACGGGATCGTCGTGCTCCAGTGGCCGATCGGCTGACCTGATACGCGATCGACGACCGACCGCAGGCGGCCGCGCCGCATGCGCGCTGGCCGGCGGTTTACCCCGGGTACGGCGGCGCCTCGCCCCACCGGCCCCGCCCTCCGTCCGGAGACGTCCATGCCCTTCCTTTCGGCTTCGCTCGTCAGCGCACCCGTCGTGACGTCGGCGACTTACGTCGACATCTCGGGCCTGTACATCGACATCGCGAACGCCGAGATTCGCGACGGGAAACTGCCCACGACGATTGCAACGACGGCACCGTGTTCCCGAACTGGCCGCTTGGCTGAACACGGCCGCCGCGAAACATCGCAATGGCGACGGGGCCAGCGATCCATTGCGAGCCGTACGAGCAGTTCCACGCTTTGCTGCGCGCGCGGCCCGGTGAATTCCGATCACAGGGTCACGCGATAACAAAACCTTCCATCAAGACGAGGACGACATGTCACAACCCTTTACCCACGACGACCTTTACGCACTGCTGCAACTCGCGGGCAACGACGCCACAGCCGTGCAGGCCAACGGCGATCAGGCCGTGCTCGACCGGATGCGGCAGTTCATGACCGCGCAGCTCGTCGAGAAGCTGCCGCAATACGACGTGTTCGTCGATATCGCGACGATCCCGTACAGCTTCGACGTCGGCAGTTGGCAGAACAAGGTGAAAGCCGATGCGGCAGGCCAGGTCGTTGCCTGCACGGTGACGTGGGCCGGCGCGCCGGGTGTGTTGCCCGGTGCGGCGGCGAAGTTCGGCGTCGGCGCGGTGGTCAATTACTTCTCGAAAGCGACGCCGCAACCCGAACAGCCGGCGCCCGTGCCGACCGGCGGCGGCGAACGCGACGGCGTCTTCAACCTGCCGCCGAACATCGCCTTCGGCGTAACCGCGCTGGTCAATTCGTCCGCACAGCAGACGATCGAGGTCTTCGTCGACGACAACCCGAAACCGGCCGCGACGTTCCAGGGCGCCGGCACGCAGGACGCGAACCTGAACACGCAGGTCGTGAACTCGGGCAAGGGGAAGGTGCGGGTGGTCGTGACGGCGAACGGCAAGCCGTCGAAGATCGGCTCGCGTCAGGTCGACATCTTCAAGAAGACCTACTTCGGGCTGGTCGGATCCGAAGATGGCGGCGACGGCGACTACAACGACGGCATCGCGATCCTGAACTGGCCGCTGGGTTGAGTCGCGGCAGCCTGACGAGCGTCGCCACGCCGCCCGGCGTGGCGATCGATCGTCCTCGCGCCCTCGCCATCCACGAGCCCAAGCCCCCGACGTGATGGGTCCCGCTGATCGTCCGGGCAAAAGAGACGGCATCTGATCGCCAGCAAGCTCGTCGACAGGATCGAGTTGCTTGGTGCACTGCCGACGACGGCGCGAGAGTTTGGTTGAGGCTTCGTTCTGCCCCATCCGCCATCGGTCTTCACGGGAAGGCGATGGAACCGCAGGACTCATTCGATCGAATCGGAATCCGGGACGACTGCGCCATGTCATTTTTCCAGTGCGCTGCATCGGCCGGTTCGATCCGCCATACAAGTTGGACATATAGATCGCGAGACTATATTCTTTCCCGAAGTCACGCCGGCACGACGATCACTCCAGTCGAACATGACCGCTCCAATCAAATCACAAGGAAAATAGATGTTCAACGGAGCATTATTTATTTTCGAAATACTCGTCGTCGTTTTAATTATTATCGCGTCGATCATCGAGGCCATTCAGCACCGTGGCCTACGCAAATGGTATTGGCTGACCTGCGTATGTGTGTCACTCGCCGGGGCAATATGCACTGCTTACATCCTGATGTTCCCGTTAAAATCTGCCGGCAACATCGGAGATTCCGCATCGACAGCGCATCTGGCGATAATTTCAATATCACTCACCTGCGCCGGACCGCTTCTTTCCCTGCTTGGCATGATTCATTCATCAATCGGACGATTAACAAAAAAATCATGAAATAGATTCGGCCAGCAGATAGTTCGTACCGCTGGACGACCGCCGTCGGAGCCGCCATTCGACGCGCCCCGACGACGATCAAACGATGGACCGCTCAGCCGCGCTGCCGCCCACCGCGCGCCATGCTGGAGAAAACGCCGTCCCGGTAAATCCACGCATGAACCAGGGCGGCCGACAGATGGGCCAGCACGACGACGAACAGCAGCCGCGCCAACAGGCCATGCGCGTCGCGCAACCATGCGAAGAGCGTCGGACTGGCCGGTACGATCGCGGGTAGGTTGACGCCCTTGAACAGCACGATCGGGAAACCGCCCGCCGACAACAATGCCCAACCGATCAGCGGCAATGCCAGCATCAGCGCATACAGTGCCCAGTGCGATGCTTTCGCTGCAAGTACCTGCCAATACGGCAAGCTCTCCGGCAGTGCCGGCGGCCGGCTGCGCAGACGGTTCGCGACGCGCAGCAGCGCCAGTACGAGGATCGCGATACCCAGCGGCCGATGCAGGTCGATCAACCAGATCCGGTGATGCAACGACGTCATCATCCCGGCGCCGATGAACAGCATGGCCAGGATCATCGCGGCCATCAGCCAGTGCAGACCGCGCGCCAGCGCGTTGAAGTGGCGCGGTGCGCCGCCGTTCGTGATCTTGCGCGGTTTCATTTGACCTCCTGCTTGCCGACCGCCTCGGTGGCCTTGCCGTAGCCGATTTCCCGCTCGCGGCGATTGAACGAATGCGCGTATGCCCCCGAACGCGCGTTCAGGATCGGATCGTTCGACACCTCGACGCCCGCGGGCACGATCGACGGATCGAAGTTGATGTCGCGGCACGCGCCCTCGGCCTGTTCGACAACGCGCGTCATCTCGAGCGTGCCGGCGACGCGCTGCTTGCGATCGGCCGGCCACGGCTGCGACGCGTCGTCGACGGGATCGCCCGGCTGCGCCAGTTGCAGCACGTAGTCCCAATAGAGCGGCTTCCGGGCGAGGCGCTCGCGCACGCCTTCGAACAGGAAGTCGTGGTCGGCCTTCTGCCGCTGTGCGTCGCTCATCGGCATGAACGGATCATGCGGACGCATCATCCAGCGCACCGGCTGCCGGTAACCGTCGGCGGCCACGAGATAGAAGGCGTTGACGCTGTAGAACGTCGCGCCCGCGAAACTGCCCGGGGCCGGCTCCCGCGCCGCCCATTTCATGAACTTCTCCGCCTCCGGGTACGCTTTCAGGAACGCGGAAACCCGTGCAGGGTCGGGCTGGCCGGTGGCCGGATCGGGCGCGGTCGCCTGCTGCATGGCCAGAAAGCCCTCCGGTTCGTGTGTCGCGAAGTACGGCTGGTTGTTCATCGCCATGCGCCATTGCTGCTTGTCGTCGGTCGTCAGCAGCAGCGCCATGCTCAGCGTCGTCGTGGAACTGTCCGCCGCGTACGGGCTGCCGGTGCCGATCGAGAGCCGCCCGACGACCGGAATGTCCGCCTGCCTGAAAACGCGCGCGGTCGACAACGACGCCGCCGCAGGGTCGGGACGGAAGGTGCCGGCGAAGCAGACGCCCTTGCCGTGCGCGCGGCGAAAGCCGGGCGGAAACGGCTGCGGGGTTTCCGACACCAGCGATACGCTGGTCGTGCGCGAGCCGATCCAGCCGGCCGTCCACGCAAGGGCCGACGTCAGTGCGCCCGCAACGGCGGCGATCGCCGCCAGCGCCCCCCACGTGCGTTTCGACGTGAAATCCAGTTTTGACATAGATGGTTTTTCATCCCGTTGTGTCGTCGTGCGTGCCGCGCCGGGTTTCGCATAGCGCGGGCGTCGATGCATGAAGCGCGTGGCCGCGCTCACGGGCGCCATCGGGCGCCCACGATCGAGTCGATTGAGGTATGGACGTGTAGCGACGATCCGCTGCGGAAATCGCTACACGCGATGCATACGAAAATCTTAGCGACGGGGTAAACGCGAGACCATCAGACCGGGCTGAATTTGCCGGCCGCGTGTAGGACCAGTCCGGCTGGAGCGGGAGCGCGCGCGGTACCGTCCCGCGCGCTCGAGTGCGACAACGACGGAACGGTGCGTATCGGGCCCATTCCCCATGTGGCGATATTGGCCCGACGTTACCGACGATGGCCGGCAATCAGCCGGCATGCGGCGCCGAAGGCGTCGACATCGCAACCGGCTGCGCGAATGCGGCCGACGCCAGTTGCGTACGTGCGTCACGGGCCACGCGGTTGAACACCACGCGCTGCGCGCCCGTCAGTTTCGCCGCGTTGGCTGCGTGCACGAGTTCGATCGGATCGACGAGGTGGGTATGCCGGCGCACTTCGAAGTGCAGATGCGGGCCGGTCGCCGTTCCCGTGCTGCCGACCGCACCGACACGCTGCCCGCGCGCGACGCGCGAGCCGACACGCAACGCAGGCTCGAACGCCGACAGGTGCGCGTAGTACGACGCGTAGCCGCCGTCATGCCGAATCACCACGTACTTGCCGTAGCCGCGCGGCTCGGTGCCGATGAACGTCACGACGCCATGCGCCGACGCATGGACGGCGCGACCCGCCGGCGCCGCGAGATCGACACCTGAATGCACGTGACGCGCACCGCGCACCGGATGCACGCGCGTGCCGAATCGCGAGCTGATGCGCGTCGCGGCGACCGGCATCGCGAAGTGCGCGCCGGCGATCGGCATGCCGCCGAGGTCGTAATAGGCGCCGGTCGAACCGGCCTGCGGGACAAACCACACGGCCGCGACGTGCTGCCCGCGAAAGCGGATGTCGAGCGCCGTCACGCGTACGCGGCCCGGCCGCGTTGCGTCGTGGTCGGGCTCGAATGCCACGCGGAAAGTGTCGCCATGCGCGGCGCGCTGCTTCGGATCGACGCGCCCGGCCAGCATGCGGACGATCTGCGCGGCGGCGCCGGCCGGCAGATCGGCGCGCGCCAGCGACGCGTGCAGGCTGCCGACAATTGCGCCGGCGCGCGTGCCGCGATCCGGCTGCGCGAGCGTGAACGGCTCGGCGGATGCCAGATCGACGGGACCGTGCGCAAACGCCGACTGCGCGCTCGTCACGGGCAACGCCGACGCCAGCCCGTAATCGAACCGCGACGCATAGTCGCGTTCGACCGCACCGCGTGCGATCTCGCACAGCACGCGATACGCAACGCAGGCGCCGAAGCGCGCCACCGGATCGTCGCGCTCCGCGTCTGCCGACACGTTCAACGCACGCGACGCATACGCGACGTCGAGCGGCGCCGCCGATACACGCAGGTCGCCCCACGTCGTGCGCGCGGAATTGAAGAAAGGCACGTCGACAAGATCGGCCGTTTCCGCCGTCGCGAATGCGAAGGGGGCGACATCGTGAGCGGCCTGGGCTGGCGCGCTCTGAGCGCCGGCCACGCAAGCTGCCGCGATGACGCCGCGCAACAGCGCGCGGTACATCGGGAAACGCACGACGCCGCATCGGACGAATCGACCTTGTTCGCGTGCGAGACGGGAACGCAGGTCGAACCGCATGACGTCGTCACTCGCTATCAATGAAAATTCGGGAAAACCGGGTATCGCGGAGGAACAGGCGTCGCGATCCGGCAACATGAAATCGAGTGTATCGGGCGGCTTGAAACGGGCAAATAGGACCAATCCTATTTTTATGGAACATCGTTTAGTACTGTAACGAAATCCGGATGCGCCCTTCATCCGACACGGCGACGACGCCGCCCTCACACACGCGTGCGAACCATCGCGCGCCGTGCATGGTCGAACGCTGCCTGCGCACGCTCATGCGCGCCGCACATCGTTTCACCCAACCGGAATCCGTTCATGTCTCTCGATCAACTTCACCCGGAACGCTGGACGTTCCTGTGGAACGCTCTGTCCACGCTCTCCATCAAACTCTGCGCCGCGCTGGCGCTGCTCGTCGCCGGCTGGTGGCTGTCGAAGCGCATCGGCAACTGGCTGAACCGGCTGCTCTCGAACAAGGAGCGCGTCGACGACACGCTGCGCCCGATCCTCTGCGACGTCGCCGTATGGGGTATCCGCATCGTCGCGATGGTCGGCGCGCTGTCGCAACTCGGCATCGAAACCGCGAGCATCGTCGCGGTGCTCGGCGCGGCAGGCCTCGCGATCGGGCTCGCGCTGCAAGGCACGATGCAGAACATCGCGGCCGGCATCATGCTGTTGTTGCTGCGTCCGTTCAAGGTGGGCGATTACATCGACGGCGGCGCCGGTGTGGCCGGCACCGTCGACGAGGTCGGGCTGTTCATGACGCGCCTGACGAAACCGGACGGCATCTGCGAATACGTGCCGAACAGCGCGCTGTGGGGCAGCGCGATTCGCAACTACACGCGCAACCCGACGCGCCGCCTCGATCTCGAAGTGGAAGTGTCCGTGCATGACGATATCGATCGCGCGCTCGATGCGCTGCACGCGCTGGCTGTGGCCGATCCCGACGTGCTGCAGGACCCGGCGCCGGACGTGATGGTGATGCGCTTCGACGACAGCACGGCCGTCGCGAACATGCGCGTGTGGACGCATACCGACAACTTCTGGGCGATGCGCTGGCGCCTCGCGCGCCAGGTGCGCAAGACGCTCGCCGATGCGAAGTGCGCGCTGCCGATCCGCACGCGGGAGCTGCACATCGTGCACGACGCGGAGCGTCGTGCGGACAGCACGCGCGTCCGACGCGTGTAATCGCCGCGGCGGCGGGCGCGCCCGGAGCGCCCCGCCGCCATCACGACCACGGCGGCGATCGCCGCGTCGCGGTACGCAACCGCCCTGGGTCGAGTTTCCGCCCATCCGCCTTCGAATCGGACCCGTCTGATTCACTGCGCGACATCGTCTCGCGACAATGGCCGTGCCGGACGAAACGGTCATCTCGTCCGGCACGCAGTAGCGAACCTGTCCTTACCTTGCCGCCCTTCGCGGGCGGCGTCTTTTTGTCCGCCGTTCGACGCGGGCATGCAATCAGGAAACCAAAATGAAAGAACGCGCCACCGTCCTTTGTCGACGCGGCGACCGGATCCTTCTGGTCGCCCGGTTGAATGCCCGCTGGGCGCTGCCCGGCGGCAAGCCGCACGACGGCGAATCGCTGCGCGACGCCGCGCGGCGCGAATTGCAGGAGGAAACCGGGCTCGCGTGCGGCAACGCGCGCTACTTGTTCCGGATCGCGGGCACGCATAAGCTGCATCACGTGTTTCTCGCCGAGATCGATCCGGCTGCAACCGCGCAGCCGGCGAACGAAATCGCGCATTGCGCGTGGATCGACCGTGAATCGCTCGGGTCGCTGCACTGCAGCCGGCCGACGCCGCTCATCGTCGAGCTCGCGTTCGAATGGCTGCGGCAGCCGCGCCTCGTGCCCGGTGTAGTCGACCGCGACGTGTTCGCCGATATCGCGGCCTGAGGTCTCCGCTTCCATCTGGCGCGCGATACCGGCGCGCCCGCGTTACATCCCGACGATGTCGAGCAGCGCCTTCGTGCCACTCTTGTACGTGAACACAGAGATCGCGCCGTGCTTCAGCTTGCCCTGCGGCGTGAGGACGAACGTATCCGTCCCGATGTCGCTGCTTCTGGCGTCGTTACGCGGATGCGGTAGCCTGAACGCGATTGCAGGCGCCCCTGCGGCTGGCCGCCCCTCTCAAAGGTGCGGATCCGGTGCATCAGGTCGGCATACGCACCCGTTACAGATAGCACGGGTTCTTGCGCCGGTCATTTCGTACCTCGACGCAGCGCCAGCATGCAGAACCGGATCGATCACCCGCGGTATGGGTCGCACAATAATTTCCGTAAAATCAAATACTTGATTGAATACCCGGGTCGAATTTCCGATAAATCAAAGGCGCTGCCATCCTTCGGAGCCTCTTGATGATTGATGCTTGATGTTTGATGAGCTCGTAGTAAAATGAGTGATGTTTGATGCTGAACGGGAGAACCACCTCATGCGTACCACGATCGATATCGATGACGACGTCCTCGCATTCGCCCGGGAACGTGCAAGGCCGGGTACAAGTATCGGCAAGGTCATTTCCGAACTCGCTCGCGCCGCATTGCAGCGAACGCCGGCCAACCAGACGAGCCGCAACGGGTTACCTCTGATGCCGGTCTCGTCGTCAGCCCACCCGGTCACGCTTGATACTGTTAATCAACTTCGTGACGATTCGCTTTGATCACCTACCTTCTCGACGTCAATGTTCTTATTGCATTGCTGGACCCTTCGCACGTTCAGCACGAATCCGCGCATGCATGGTTCGGTCGCGTCGGATACGCTAGCTGGGCCACATGCCCACTGACCGAGAACGGCGTTCTTCGGATCATCGGTCATCCAAAATATCCGAATACGATGGGTTCGCCGGTATCCGTTGCACCGCTCGTCGCGCAACTGCGGGGCCACGCAGGCCATAGTTTCTGGCCGGACGATGTGAGCTTGCTCGACGCAGAACGCGTCGATGCGACTCGCTTGTTGTCCTCTGCGCAGCTGACCGACACGTATCTGCTCGCGCTCGCTCGCGCGCACGGCGGCAAGCTCGCGAGCTTCGACCGGCGACTTGTCGTCGATGCTGTGCCGAACGGCAGAAAGCACCTCGAATTGATTTCTTGAACGTCAGTCGAAGGAAAACCGAGGCTGCGACGAACGTCAGGTTTCGTTCAGCCGTTCCGACTCGTTTCGCTCGAAGCGACGCGGGCGGAAGGGGAGGCGACGGCACGTCAACCGGCCCCACCCATGGAACTGGCACTCGCCACATCCAGTAATTTGCGCAAAGATGGATTCGACCCGCTCTCCATCGTAGCCGCGCGCGCCGGTCACGATCCGGCTCCAGTCCGCCGCTCGCGCTTCCCTTCAGCCAGCGCGCGCCACAGCCGGTCGGCCTCGCCGGCGAAGCGTTGACGTTGGCCGCACGACGCCCCTGCGCTTCCCGCGAAACTTCGCTTTCCCGCCCCGCCATTCCGGAAACCCGGACGCACGAAAAACCCCACAAAAACAGGGATATTCAGCGTCTGCGACACGTTGTCCGAGTTCGGTTATATTACGCGCCCCTTGCCATCCCGCCCCTGCAAAACGCGTCGCACGCGGCCGCTTTCAACGCAGCCTGGAGCGCCGTCCGCTCAGGCTTGCCGCCAAGGCCCGGAGGTGCGGCGCATCGTCGCGACGCGCGCGCTTGCCGGCTCGCGGGAAGACGATCCGAAGGTGTCCTTCCGAACGGCTTCACGTGCGCAAATGCAACGGCGCGCCGCGTCGATCCGGAGTTCCGGATTCGCGGTCCGGATCTCCGGACCCGTGTTTCGGCGTAACGGAACCGCGCGCCGGGCGGCATGGCAAACCGATGCGTCCAAGTTGAAAAAAGGATCTGCTGTGATCAAAACGTTACGGGTAATACTGTCGGCGCTCGCGCTGTGCGTCGCGACATCGTCAGTGCACGCCGCCGACACGAAGAAGGTCGACGTCCTGCTGGTGGGCGGCGGCATCATGAGCTCGACGCTCGGCGTCTGGCTGCACGAACTCCAGCCCGACTGGTCAATGACGATGGTCGAGCGCCTCGACGGCGTCGCGCTGGAAAGCTCGAACGGCTGGAACAACGCCGGCACCGGCCACTCGGCGCTCGCGGAGCTGAACTACACGCCGGAGAAGGCGGACGGCAAGATCGACATCTCGAAGGCGATCGAGATCAACGAGTCGTTCCAGATTTCGCGTCAGTTCTGGGCGTGGCAGGTGAAACAGGGCGTGCTGAAGAACCCGCATTCGTTCATCAACTCGACGCCGCACATGAGCTTCGTCTGGGGCGACGACAACGTCCGCTTCCTGAAGAAACGCTACGAAGCGCTGCAGGCCAGCCCGCTGTTCCGTGGGATGCAGTATTCGGAAGACTACGACCAGATCAAGCAGTGGGTGCCGCTGATGATGGAAGGCCGCGATCGCAACCAGAAGGTGGCCGCGACGTGGACGCCGATCGGCACCGACGTGAACTTCGGCGAGATCACGCGCCAGTTCGTCGGCTACCTGAAAACGCAGCCGAATTTCACGCTGTCGCTGTCGAGCGAAGTACGCGAGATCACGCGCAACGCCGACGGCACGTGGCACGTGTCGTGGGTCAAGCTGCACTCGGACGAACCGCCGCAAGCGGTCGACGCGAAATTCGTGTTCATCGGCGCGGGCGGCGGTGCGCTGCATCTGCTGCAGGCGTCTGGCATCCCCGAAGCGAAGGACTACGGCGCGTTCCCGGTCGGCGGCTCGTTCCTCGTGACCGACAACCCCGAGGTCGTGAAGCAGCATCTCGCGAAGGCGTACGGCAAGGCGTCGGTCGGCTCTCCGCCGATGTCGGTGCCGCACCTCGACACGCGGATCATCGACGGCAAGAAGATCATCCTGTTCGGGCCGTTCGCGACGTTCTCGACCAAGTTCCTGAAGAACGGCTCGTACTTCGACCTCGCGAAAAGCACCAACCTGCACAACGTCGCGCCGATGATGCGCGTGGGCGTCGACGAATTCCCGCTGGTGCAGTACCTCGCCGGCCAGCTGATGCTGTCCGACGACGACCGCTTCAACGCACTGAAGGAGTACTTCCCGAACGCGAAGAAGGAAGACTGGCGCCTGTGGCAGGCCGGCCAGCGCGTGCAGATCATCAAGCGCGACCCGGTCAAGGGTGGCGTGTTGAAGCTCGGCACCGAAATCGTCAGCTCGCAGGACGGCAGCATCGCGGGCCTGCTCGGCGCGTCGCCGGGCGCATCGACCGCCGCGCCGATCATGCTGAACCTGATGAAGAAGGTGTTCAAGGACAAGGTCGCGACGCCCGAGTGGCAGCAGAAGATCCGCCAGATCGTGCCGAGCTACGGTACCAAGCTGAACGACAGCCCGGCGAAGGTCATCGAGGAATGGACCTACACGAGCGACGTGCTGCAGCTCGCGCCGCCGCCGAAGATCGACCTGAGCGCGCCGGCTCCGTCCGGCGCCGGTGCCGCGCCGGCCCGCCCGGCGAAGGCGTCGGCCGACATGGCGCTGTAACGCGCCGAACCGCGACACGCCACGCGAACCCGACGGGCGACCGTTGCCCGTTCGGGCCCGTTTCGCCTGAAAGGCGAACATCCTCTCGCCCCGGAGCATGGGGAGGCAGGCGGCGATCCACGGCCATCCGGGAGGGTGGCCGTTTTTGCGTCAGCGCCCGGCGGCCGGTGCGCGCCACCGGCCGCACGGCCGCGACACCCGGGCGAAATCGACCGATTGCGCCCGTTCCGCCGCATCCGGCCCGGCGTGGCGCGCGGTATCCGCTAGAATTGCGGCACGCGCGATCCCGAATCGCCCTCCCGATCCATCACCCGCAGCGTCGCACCCTTACGCCACCGTCCGCACCGCCCCGCTCCCGCGGGTGCACGCGACCGCCGTGGCCGTGCGACGCCCGCGCCCGCAAAGGGCGCACAACCGAATTCAGCTGGAGAAAGACCGTGTTTACCTGCCGAAACCAGAGCTGCGGCACGCAGTGGGAGCAGTCCGACGTCGTCATCAAGGACGAGGGCCAGGGGCTGCTGTTCCGCTGCCCGCTGTGCGGCGCCCGCAACTATCTCGAACGCTTCGAGGACGACGAAGGCAACGTCGTCTACGAGCAGATGGAAGGCCGCCCCTACCTCGGAGACCTGTCTTGACCCAACCGACCGCCACGCCGTTCAGCGCGCTGCCGCTGACGCCCGCCACGCTCGCGAACCTCGCGCAGCTCGGCTATGTCGACATGACGCCGATCCAGGCCGCCAGCCTGCCGGTCGCGCTGGCCGGCCAGGACCTGATCGCGCAGGCGAAGACGGGCAGCGGCAAGACCGCCGCGTTCTCGCTCGCGCTGCTCGCGCGCCTCGATGCGCGCCGTTTCGACGTGCAGGCGATGATCCTGTGCCCGACACGCGAGCTCGCCGACCAGGTCGCGCAGGAAGTGCGCCGCCTCGCGCGCGGCGAGGAAAACGTGAAGGTGCTGACGCTGTGCGGCGGCACGCCGATGCGTCCGCAGGCGCAAAGCCTCGAGCACGGTGCGCATATCGTCGTCGGCACGCCCGGGCGCATCATGGACCACCTCGATCGCGGCAACCTGAAGCTCGACGCGCTGAATACGCTGGTGCTCGACGAAGCCGACCGGATGCTCGACATGGGCTTCTTCGACGACATCGCGAAGGTCGCGCGGATGTGCCCGACGACGCGCCAGACGCTGCTGTTCTCCGCGACCTATCCGGACGGCATCGCGAAGCTGAGCCAGCAGTTCCTGCGCAATCCGAAGGAAATCAAGCTCGCGGAACGCCACGACGACAGCAAGATCCGCCAGCGCTTCTATGAAGTAACCGAGGACGAGCGGCTGCATGCGGTCGGCCAGTTGCTGAACCACTACCGGCCGGTGAGCACGATCGCGTTCTGCAACACCAAGCAGCAGTGCCGCGACCTGCTCGACGTGCTGCACGCGCAGGGCTTCCACGCGCTCGCGCTGCACGGCGAGCTCGATCAGCGCGAGCGCGACCAGGTGCTGATCCAGTTCGCGAACCGCAGTTGCTCGGTGCTGGTCGCGACCGACGTCGCCGCGCGCGGGCTCGACATCGCGCAGCTCGAAGCGGTGATCAACGTCGACGTGACGCCCGACCCCGAAGTGCACGTACACCGCATCGGTCGCACGGGCCGCGCGGATCAGGACGGCTGGGCGCTGAGCCTCGCGAGCATGGACGAGATGGGCCGCGTCGGCGCGATCGAACAGGCGCAGAAGCGCGACGTCGAATGGCATCCGCTCGCCGAACTGACGCCGGCGGACGACAGCGTGCTGCTGCCGCCGATGGAAACGCTGCAGATCCTCGGCGGGCGCAAGGACAAGATTCGTCCGGGCGACGTGCTCGGCGCACTGACCGGCGACGCCGGGTTCGACGGCAAGCAGATCGGCAAGATCAACGTGACCGAGTTCTCGACCTATGTCGCGATCGAGCGCGGCGTCGCGCGCGACGCGCTGCGCAAGCTCAATGCCGGGAAAATCAAGGGCAAGCGGGTCAAGGTCCGATTGATGGACGAGGAGTAAGCGGGCCGCGGCGCGTGCGGTCGCGGTACCGCCGCGCTCCGTGCGTCACGCGAGTTCGGGATAGCCGTGCGCGGCGGCTTCCCGCTCGAACCGCGCAATCGTGTCGTAGTCGGCCGGCGACAGCCGGTCGAATCCCTTCAGCCTCAGCACGCGCGCGCGCTCCGCATCGGCGGCGACCGCGCGATCGAGCGCATCCTGCAACGCGCCGACCTGCGTGTCCGCCAGCGCCCGCGATGCGATGAACGGCAATCCCGGCGCGGATGCCGTCATGCCGACGATCCGGATGTCCTTCAGCAGATCGGGTAGCGCGTCGCGCACATACGCGAACGTCACGCAGTCGATCGCCGCGCAATCTGCCTCTCCCGATGCCAGTGCACGCAGCACGTTCAGGTGCGAACCGAACGGCGTGACCGAGCCGAAAAACCGGCCGTCGTGCGCATGCAGCGCGATCGCGTGCCGGAATGCATTCATCCCGCTGTGTGAATCCTCGCCGTTGAAGCCGGCCCGCAACCCGCGGCATGCGGCGAGCGTCGTCGCGCCGCCCGCATGCGCGCGCGCCGACACGACCAGCACGCTGCTGTAGCGCGCACCGTCGCAACCGTGCGCGTCGAACACCGGCGTCGCGATCAATCGCACGGCATCGCGCAGGCCAAGCATCCGGTACGGGTAGCCGCAGGTCTGCGACAGCAGCAAATCGTCGCGCCGCCACAGTGCATGCAGGTCGTCGAACGGCGCGTCGGGTAGCGCGACGTCGGCGGGCCCGCCCACGTTCGCGAACGCATCGAGCGCGTCGCGCAGCAGCGCGCGCCACGGTGTCGTGTGGTGCGGCGTCACGTTGTACATCGGCAGGACTGCGATCCAGGGCTTCATGCGGACATTCTACGCATCGGCGGCGGCCCCGATGCTTATCGGCGCCGGCACGATAAGCAAATACGAATCGATTGGTTGGCGTTGCCGCCCCGCCCCGGTACCGTTCGAATGCCTGTCGGCGCCGCCACCGTACGCGATGCCGGTCAGGTCGACCGTGATCCGCGAGACACCAGCGCACCCGGGCCGAGCGCCCCGGTTCCATCACTCGTTCCCCGCACTGCCCGATCCATCCCGCCTCAACGCCATGGCCGAATACTTCGACGTCGACCACGCACGCGCGATCGCCGCGCTCGACGCCCGCTTCACCGCCCGCACCGAGTGGCCGACCTGGCTGCTGGTCGTCGTCATCTACGGCGGCTGGCTCGCCGTGCTGCTGCTCGTGCGCGACGGAAACCTGTCGCTCGCCGCCGCGACGCCGCCGCTGATCCTGCTCGGCGCGTGGCACCTGTCGCTGCAGCACGAACTGCTGCACGGCCATCCGACGCGTTACGCGTTCGTGAACAAGCTGCTCGGCTATCCGCCGCTGACCGTCTGGTATCCGTACACGCTGTATCGCGACACGCACCTCGACCATCACCGCGACGAAGACCTGACCGTGCCGGGCATCGATCCCGAAACGAACTACGTGACACGCGAACGCTGGGCGCGGCTGCCACGCTGGCGCCGGGCGCTGACGGTCGCGCGCAAGACTTTCGTCGGACGAATCGTCGTCGGGCCGCCGCTGGCCATCGCCGCGACGTTCGGCGATGCGTTCGCCGCGTTCCGGCGCGGCGACTTCCGTTATCTGCCGATGTGGTTGACTCACGTTGCCTGCGTGATCGCGCTGCTCGCGTGGCTGCAATGGGCGATCGGCGTGCCGTGGTGGTACTACCTGCTGGCCGTCACGTGGCCCGCGCTGTCGCTCGCTATGATCCGCTCGCTGTACGAGCATCGCGCCGCACCGCATCCGAAGGCGCGCATCACGATCAACGAAGCCGGGTTCGCGATGCGGCTGCTGTACCTGAACAACAACTACCACCTCGTCCATCACGACCTGCCGAAGCTGCCGTGGTACGACCTGCCGCGCGCGTACCGGATGCGGCGCGACGCATACGCGCGCAAATGCGGCGGCTTCGTGATCCGCGGCGGGTATCGCGAGTTGTTCGCACGCCATGCGTGGACGCCGACCGATCCGCCCGTGCATCCGTTCGACGAGGGCACGGCATCGCTGTCGACGGGCAGCGGCGTGAAAGTGGCGGTGATCGACAAGGTGTTGCAGATCAGCACGTGACGTCGTCCGGCACGCGCTGCCGATCCTCCTCCGGGCTTTCTCGCCAATCCTTACAAAACACCGACGACGCCGCTCGTCGCCCGCGAATTGCCAATTGCGTCGGCAATGCCCAGAATGGCGGCTCATCCGGGGCTTCCAACAATCATTCGCCCCGGTTCAGCCGCACGGCCGCGCGCCGCATTCCCCGACGACGATGCAACCGAACACCCCACCCGGCGCGATCCGCACGATCGGCAACGACTGGTCCGTTTCCGCGATCACCGCGGGTTTTCTCGCGGTCCTGATTTCGTATGCAGGCCCGCTCGCGATCTTCTTCCAGGCATCGCAGGCCGCGCATGCGTCCAACGACATGGTGTCGTCGTGGGTCTGGGCGATCTCGATCGGTGCGGGCGTGTCGGGCCTCGTCGCCAGCTGGAAGCTGAAGGTGCCGGTCGTCACCGCGTGGTCGGCGCCCGGCACCGCGCTGCTCGTCGGTCTGTTTCCGCAACTGACGCTCAACCAGGCCGTCGGCGCGTACATCACGGCCGCGCTGATCATCCTGGCGATCGGCGTCTCCGGCTATTTCGACCGGCTGGTGCGCCACATCCCGCGGGGCATCGCCTGCGGGATGATGGCCGGCATCCTGCTGCCGTTCGGCATGCATGCGTTCTCGGCCGCGTCGGAGCAACCCGCGCTCGCGTTCGGGATGATCGCGGCCTACGTGATCTTCAAGCGCCTGCTGCCGCGCTACAGCATCGTGCTCGTGCTGCTGACGGGCGCCGCGCTCGCGACGCTGCTCGGGATGACGCATCTCGGCAACGTGTCGCCGAGCCTCGCGCGGCCGATCTTCATCGCGCCCGAATGGACGCTCGGCACGACGCTCAGCCTGGCGCTGCCGCTTGTCGTGGTCAGCCTCACCGGCCAGTTCCTGCCCGGGATGACGATTTTGCGCGTGTCCGGCTATCACACGCCGGCGCGACCGATCATTACCGCGACCAGCGTGATGTCGCTGGTCGTCGCGTGCTTCGGCGGGATCACGATCGTCGTCGCGGCGATTACCGCGGCGCTGTGCACCGGCAAGGACGCGCACGAGGATGCGGACCGACGGTATGTCGCCGGGCTCGCGAACGGCGTGTTCTACCTGATCGGCGGGCTCTTCGCGGGCACGATCGTCACGGTGTTCTTCGCACTGCCGAAGGCGTTCGTCGCGATTCTGGCGGGGCTCGCGCTGATCGGCGCGATCAGCGCGAACGTGCACGGGATCTTCGAGGACGAAAACCACCGCGAAGCGTCGATGATCACGTTCCTCGCGACCGCGTCGGGGATGACGTGGCTCGGGCTCGGGTCCGCGTTCTGGGGCATCGTGATCGGATCGGTGGCGTATGCGGTGTTGAACAGGGTGCGGCGGCCTGCGTGATACGCGCCGCGCACCGCCGCTTCACTCAACGTGCATGCCGGCGCACCAGTTGCGCGAGGGCCTCTTCCGGCGGCGTCGTACCGTAGGCCCGCTCCGACACGTCGGCCTCGACGTCGATCCGCCCCGCGTTGTGCACGTCGTACAGATCGACGATCAGCTGCGCATGGCGTTCGCCGAGCCCGGCGCGCAGCAGCGTCGCGCTCCACGTGTCGCGCGGCAGCTCGTGCGCGACGATCGCGCGGCCCGCCGCCGCGCCCAACATATCCGCGATCGCCGTCACGCTCACCCGCCGCGGCCCTTCGACGCTGACGATGCGCGGCCCGCTGCCGCCCTCCGGCGCATCGAGCAGCAGCCGCGCCGCGACGACGCCCACGTCGGGCGCCCAGACCGTCGGAAACACCTTGCCGACCGGATGGTGGAAGCTCGGCAGCACGCCGGTGCCCAGCGCGACCGGCAGCACGCGCGCCCAGTTCTGCAGATGCTCGGCCGACCGCAGCAGCGTCAATTGCGTCGGAATCGTCTTCAGCCGTTCCTCGAAGTCATGGAACAGACGCGTGATACCCGTATTGCCTTCAAGCTCCGCGCCGTAGTCCGACAACGCGAGCAGCGCGGGCGGCGGATTCGCCGCGAGCGCGGCGGTCGCGACGTCGATCGTCCGCGCCATCGTCGCGGCCGGGTCGGGATCGGCGGCCGGCACCGGGCACAGCATCTGCACGGCCTGCGCGCCGTCGATCGCCGCGGCGATCGCGTGCGCGTCGGTCAAGTCCGCGATCGCGACATCGCAGCCGAGCTGCGCGAACCGTTCACGATGACGTGCGTCGCGCAGCACCGCGCGCACGGAATGGCCTGCGTTGCGCAAGGTCGTCACAGTCGATAGGCCGACGTTGCCGGATGCTCCGAAGATCACGAACACGATTCGCTCCTGATGGGTGAAAGTGCTGTGATTGTCGGCATACGCGGCCCGAGTGGCGCGCAGGGAGGGATGAATCGAGCAGGAAAGGATGACGGGATGAACGGCCGTGGCCATGCGGCTGCTCGATGTGACACCGATCGCTTCGGGTCGGGCGATGTGCCGATCAAGAGGAACAACACACCTCAAACGAACAGCCGCTCACATCCGACGCGTCGCGCTTCAACAGCGCTCGTGGGCGCCGGAGAAGCGAGCGCGGCAATTGTCCAACACCCTGTTTGTTGGACAATTGCCGTCGAATCAAATGCAACGCCCGTGCACCGCTGTTTCGTTATGCGTCCCTGCCCCCGTCCTCACCGTCATAAGCCAGCCGCAACCCGCCCCGCGCGCCCGACCGCGCAATCTCGGTCGGCGTCGCGCCGAGCACGCGGTTCATCCAGTTCGCCATGTGACTCTGATGCGCAAACCCGGCTTCCAGCGCGATCTGGCTGATGCTGAGCCGGCCTTCGAGCAGCAGCGCCTTCGCACGCTCCACCCGGCGCCGCACGACGTACTGGTGCACGGGCATCCCGAGCGTTTCGCGGAACAGCACCTTGAAATGCGGCACGCTGATCGACACGAGCGCCGCGAGCTCGGCCAGTGTCATGCGCCGGTCGAGATTCGCTTCGACATAGTCGATCACGCGTGCCGCGGCCTTCGGCGCCAGCGTGCGCCGGCGTTCGCGAAACGCCGGCTGGCCGTCGACCAGCCGCGCGACGAGCGCCGTGCACAGACTTTCCGCGTAGAGCGGATCCGATGCGTCTTCCGCTTCGAGTTCGGCGGCCATCGCCCATGCGATGTGCTGCAGCCGCGGGTCGCGCACCTGCAGCCGCCGGCGAATCTGCGCGTGCGACGGCTTCAGTTCGAGCTGCTCGACCGTGCGCCGCACGAAGGTGTCGCTGAGCGCGATGTGCAGGATCCGGCAGTCGGCGCTGTCGGTCCACTGGCCCGGCAGGCCGGCCGGAATCACGTCGACGTCGCCGTGCGCCTGGATACGCGACACGCGCTCGCCGTCGCATACGCAATCCGCCCGCACCGGCGCGCCGATATGCACGCCGATCCGGTGATGCTCGGCTGCCGGAATCCGGTACGTGCCCGCGCGGATCTCCAGCAGCGACGCGCCGAAGCCGTGCCAGCCGAGCCCGCGGCTGGAGCGCAGGCTGACCGGGACGCCGTTGTCCGTCGGCGCGGCAAGAATCGGATCGCTCATCGATGGTCTCCACGAGATCGGGTGCCGAATGCGCATTGTGACGCGTTTCGCGCCGGCGTGCCGGCCCTGCCCGGCCGTCTCCGAATCCAGCAGAAAAAGATCATCCGTTTCTGCTCGGGACGATCCTTGCGTGCGCGCCGACGGGCGCCGCGCCGCTTACGATCGGCTCGTCCGACACCCACGGAGCCCGTCATGCCCCATTACTGCCCGCAACGCGCGGCGTTCATCGCGCGCTCGCGCTGCGCCGCCCGCCCTTCATCCGGCCCCCACGCCCGTCACGGCCGCACCGCCATCGCCGCGTGGTGCCTGCGCATCGTCGGCTGGTACCGGCTCGAACGGCTTCTCGCGTCGATTCCCGACAGCAACGACGATTTCGGGCTCGTCTGACCGGCCGGTCGACACCCCGCCTACTTGCGCCGCCGCTCGTGCGGCGCCACCGTCGCGCCGTCGATCACCGGCGCGCCCTGCTTGATCAGGAAGTCGCGAAACAGCCCCGTCACCTGCGAGATGCGCCGGTCGGCGAGCGTCACCACATACCATTCGCGCTCGATCGGGTTGCCGGGGAACGGCAGTTGCCCGAGCAGCCCCGTGCGCAGTTCGAGCGCACACGCGTGCAACGACAGGAACGCGACGCCGAGCCCCGCTTCGGCCATCTGCTTGATCGCCTCGTTGCTCGACAGTTCGGAGCCCACATGAAAGCGGTGGCCCGCGTTCTTGAACAGGCTCTCGACGGTCGAGCGCGTGCCGGCGCCGCGTTCGCGCACGAGCAGGTGCGCGGATTCGAGATCCTTCAGCGCGACGCGCTTGCGCCGCATCAACGGATGGCCGGGCGCCGCGACGAACACCATCGGGTGCTTCGCGAACTCGACCGCATGCGTACGCAACTCCTTCGGGGCGCTGCCCATCACCGCGAGATCGATTTCATGCGTCGCGAGCATGCGGATGATGTCGTCTCGATTACCGACCTTGAAATACGTCTTCACGTGCGGACGCGTCGCGGTGAATTTGACGAGCAGCGGCGGGATCAGGTACTCGGCCGTCGTGATCGCGCCGATCCGCAGCGTGCCGCCGAGATCGCCCGTCAGCGCGGCCACTTCGTCGCCGGCCTCGCTCCACAGATGCAGGATCTCGCGCGCGTAGCGCGCCACGATCTCGCCGGCCGCGGTCAGTTGCACGCCACGCCCCACTCGCTGCAACAACGCGGCGCCCACGGCCTCCTCGAGCAGCCGAACCTGCAGCGACACGGCCGGCTGCGTCAGGTTCAGTTCCTCGGCCGCGCGCGACACGCTGCCGAGCCGCGCAATCATGTCCAGCGCCTTCAACTGCCGGAACGTCGCGGTCTTTCCTATAAGTGAATACATATGAGTCGCTTATAAACATTAAATTGTTCGAGTGGGTTCGAAACTATATCGTCGGTTCCTGAGCAATGTCATCCGAATCGTCATTCAGCGGGAGCCCAACATGGACAACATCACGCCCAACCTTGCAACGGACCGCGCACCGCGTCTGCCGCGCATCGTGATCGTCGGCGGCGGCGCCGGCGGCCTGCAGCTCGCGACGCGTCTCGGCGATACGGTCGGACGCCGCGGGCAGGCCGACGTCGTGCTCGTCGACCGCTATCCGACGCACTTCTGGAAGCCGCTGCTGCACGAAGCCGCATCGGGCCATCGCGATCCGGCTTCCCACACGATCGAATACGCGGCGCAGGCGAAGCGCCACGGCTTCCGCTTCGTGCAGGGCGCGCTGCAGCGGGTCGATCGCGCGGCACGCACGGCGACGATCGCGGCCGTGCAGGATGCGGACGGCACGGAAATCCTGCCGCAACGCGTGCTCGACTATGACGATCTCGTGCTGGCGGTCGGCAGCGTGACGAACTTCTTCAACGTGCCGGGCGCCGAGCACCATGCGCTGCCGCTCGAAAACCTCGAACAGGCCGAGGATTTCCGCCGCAAGTTCCTTGCTGCCTGCACGAAGGCGAATCACCTGGCCGAGCAGCAGCCGGCACGGCGCGGCGCGCCGATCTGCATCAACGTGATCGGTGCGGGCGCGACGGGCGTCGAGCTGGCCGCCGCGCTGCGGCATGCGGTCCAGCAACTGACGACGTACCGCTTCAAGGCGCTGGTGTCCGCGCGCGACGTGCACATCCGGCTGATCGAAGGCGGCCCGCGCATCCTGCCGGCGCTCGACGAACGGCTGTCCGGCAAGATGCACGCGCAGCTTCGCGCGCTGAACGTCGACGTGCTGACCGACACGCGCGTGGCGGAAGTCGGCGCGGATGCCGTGACGACCGCGACCGGCGAACGGCTCGCGAGCGACATCACGATCTGGGCGGCCGGCGTCGCGGGCCCCGCGATGCTGCGGGACATCGGCGACATCGCGCTCAACCGGTCGAATCAGGTGATCGTGACCGACACGCTGCAGACGCCCGACGATCCGCACGTGTATGCGTTCGGCGACTGCGCCGCGTGCCCGTCGACCGGTGCAGGCGGGTTCCTGCCGCCGCGTGCGCAAGTCGCATACCAGCAGGCCGTGTATCTGGTCGACGCATTCGCGCGCCGCGTCGCCGGCAAGCCGGTGGCCGGCTTCACGTTCCGCGACGCGGGCACGGTCGTGTCGCTCGGGCATGCGGGCGCCGTGTATCAGGCGGATATCGGCATGCGCTCACGCTCGCTGATCGTCGACGGGCTGGCGGCGATCGGGCTGTACAAGTTCCTGTATCGCAAGCACCTGTTCAGCGTGGTCGGCATGAAGCGCGCGCTGTTCCAGTCGCTGAGCCACTGGCTGCAAAGCCGCAACGAGCCGTCGATCAAGCTGCATTGATCGCCGCTGTTCGCACGCAACATCGCAGCACGGCATATCGGGCAAGCATCGTCCGATATGCCGTTTTCCTATATGGATATGCGCGATTCAGCCGGAATGTGCGCCACGCCGGTGCATCACATCGAAGGCCGTCGATACGATGCACTTCATGCGCGAAATGCCGTGCGACGCGTATCCCGCGCCCGCTCTGGCTTGTCACCCACTCATTAGTCTGAACGTATGAGTCGGCTATAAATATTGATTGGTCGCGTTTTCCGGATCGACGCTAAGGTGTGTGGCATTCCCGTCGGCGAACGGATCATCACGTTTCTGAAAAGGAATCACCGTGGTCATCGAAGCCATCGTCACCCGTCTCGACGCAGCATTCGCGCAGATCGAAGCAACGCCGGATTCGCGCGAGTCGCGCCATCAACGCGACGCGATCATCCAGTGGCTGGACCGGGCATCGGAAGAGGGATATCGACTCGGTCTCGTCACGACACTGCCGGCCGCGCGGCTCAACGACATGTTCGAAGGCCAGTTCGGCCGCGCGAACCTCGACCGCTTCTCGGTCGTCGTCACGGACACCGATCAACAGGACTCCGGATCGAATCAGCATCCGTTCGATGTCGCGTTGCAGGCGCTCGGCGTGCCGCGGGAGCGCGCGGTCGGGATCGCGAGCAGCGAACCGGAACGCCGCGAAGCCGAGCATTTCGGGTTGTCGCGCTGTGTGAACATCACCGATACGGTGCGCTCGATCGCATCGGCCGGGCTGCACTGAACGCCCGCACACGGGCCGGCCCGAGCCGGCCATCATCGCCGATCCGGCGGCAATCCGACGATTGCCCGACCGCATCCTGACATTCTGCTGTCAAAGTCGCTTGCAACACTTCGGGGCTCGACCACATTCCCCCCGGAGACGGGACGACGCGCATGCGCATCGTCCCGTCCGTTGCCCGCCACGATGACACGCCCGACCCGCACCGCCGCCGCCCTCACGATTGCCTGCCTGTTGCTCGCCGCCTGCGGCGGGGATGACTCGACGCCGCCCGCCACGTCGGCCGACAACAACGGCACGGCGCCCGCACCGCAGCCTCAGCCGGCGCCGTCCCCGGCACCCGCGACCTACTACCAGACGAAGACGCCGTACCGCCCGCAGCAGGACGCCGCGACGTACGAAGCGCCGCCGGCCGGCTACGCGCCGGTCTATACCGAACTCGTCGCACGTCACGGCTCGCGCGGGCTGTCGGGCTTCAAGTACGACGGCGCGATCTACGCGATGCTGGTCAAGGCCGAGGCCGACGGTGCGCTGACCGCGCTCGGCGCGCAGCTCAAGGCCGACACGTACGCGATGATGAAGGCCAATGCGCTGCTCGGCTACGGCGTGCAGGGCATCTCGACGCCCGGATACGGCAACCTGACTCAAACCGGCATCCGCGAACATCAGCAACTCGCCGCGCGTCTCGCGCAGCGGCTGCCCACGCTGTTCGCCGCGGGCAACCGGCAGGTGGTCGTCGTCAACTCGGGCCAGGATCGCGCGGTCGACAGTTCGACGTATTTCTCGGCGGCGCTCGTCGCCGCGCAGCCGGCGCTGGCGCCGGCCATCACGCTGCCGGCCGCGCCGGCCGGCTATCTGGCGAGCGCACCGGTCGCACAGCCGGCCGGCACCAACCGCTTCCTGCTGTATTTCCACTCGCTGAAGCCGGCCACCGATCTCGTGACCGACACGAACGATCCGTACTACGCGACCTATCAGGCGAGCCAGGCGTACCAGACCTATGCAAACGACGCGACGGTGGCCGCGAAGCTGAAGGCGATCAAGGCCGCGCCGCAGGCGGCCGACGTCGCGCAAACGGTGCTGTCCGCGCTCGTGTCGCCGGCCTTCATCGCGAAGCTCGGCTCCGACGGCTACACGTTCGCGAACACCGGCACCTATGCATTCACGTCGACGGACGGCAAGTTCACCAACACGCTGAAGGGCGACGGCAAGACGAAGATCGCGACCGCCGTCGACGCGGTGAACGTGCTGTACAACCTGCTGCAGGTTGCGCCCGCGATGACCGCGGAAACCGGTGGCGTCACGATGGAGAAGTACATCGGCGCCGGGCAGGCGCAGTATCTCGCGTATCTGCAGGATGCCGAGGACTACTACCAGAAAGGGCCCGGCATCCAGGAAGCGAACCCGGTGACGTACCGGATGGCGAAGGTGCTGCAGGACGACTTCTTCGGCGAAGTCGACGCGATCGCGCGCGGGGACCTCACGCACGCCGCGAAGCTGCGCTTCACGCATGCGGAGATCGTGATTCCGTTCGCGTCGATCATGAACCTGAAGAACGTGTTCGTGCCGACGCCGCAGGCACAGACGTACACGTATGCGAACAACCCGTGGCGCGGCGACCAGGTGTCGCCGATGGCCGCGAACATGCAGTGGGACGTCTATCGCAACGGGTCGCGGCTCATCGTGAAGATGCTGTACAACGAGCGCGAGACGGATTTCCAGGCCGCGTGCGACGGCGCGAAGATCGCGCCGGGCAGCCACTTCTACGACTACGCGGGGCTGAAGCAGTGTTACGGGTATCAGTGATGTGATGCGCAGTAGCGCAGCCGGCAGCGGTGCGGCCGGCCGGCATCTCGCGCCGACGAACTCGCGGCGGCTTGCCCGGTCGAACGAGCATCGCCGGAGAAACTCATGAAGCGCGTCGCGCTTGCCGCCCTGACCCTGTTTGCCGCCATTGGCGTGCCGGCTATCGCCGGTGCGCCATCCGGGGCCGCCTTGGCGGCCCCGACTCACGCATACGCAAAGAATTGCGTGCCGTCGCGGGACACCGCGCAGGCCGCCGGTTCATCCGCCCATGCGCCGCCGATCCGCGTATGCGTCGGCGATTCCGACACGCAACTGAACCTGCCGTGGTTCCTGACCGATGTCCTCACCGCCGTGGACACGCACCAGTCGCCCAGCGGCCTGCTCCACAAAATGCGCAACGATTTCTGAATCTGAATCGCCGCCGGCACCGCATCGTTCATGACGCGTCGGGACGCTTCAGCACCTGGATGAACGTGCCGACGATGCCGGCCCACATCGCGGGGTCGGCAATGCGCTCCAGCGGCACTCGCAATTCCCGCCGTTCTTCGTTCGACAGCACGCCGTGCACGACGCAAGCACGCGAACGAGCGAATAGTGGCGGAGCCTCTCCGTCCACCGAAATCCGGATCCACGGCGAACCGCCGTCCGCCGCGGCGGCGCCATCGGTCACGATGACCGCAGGCGCGGTATTTTCTTCCATCGCAACGCTCCGGTTTGACGCCTCGGCTGCAGACAGCCGACAACGGCGCCGCATGAAAATGTTTCTTTTTGAGACACAATCGCGAAATCGCATCAATATTTAAACAACAATATTTCGCAATGGCGCGCCGCATCTTATACTTGCCGCGCACCATCCTCGTGCCAAGAGACGGTGTCTTTCGTCCCGGCTGCACACACTGTGCGGCCGGGGCTTTTTTCGGTACGCTGCGTCGATATACATGCGGGATGTGCGCATGTTATTACGGAATGCTGCCGGATAAATGGCCGATCGCGACAGGCTCGTGCCGATGCCCGTCGCGACGGCCGAATCGACCGGCGCCCCGAAGCCGGCGCGAGCCGCAGGGCCCGAATCAGGCATGCGGCATGCGCGCGGTTTGCACATCGACCGGTTCGACTTGCCACGCCATGCGTACAACACCAAAGGCAACCGCGGGACTGTGGGCACTCACGCCCGGCTCGAAGCCCCTTTTCCACCGCCGCGACGCGTGGCCGCGCATCGTGTTTCTCGCCGCGGCAATCATTTGCGTGCTCGTGCCCGCGTTCGCGATCGTGCTGGCCGACCGCTACGCGCGCGAGGCCGTCACCGCGCATGAGCGCGTCGTGGCAAACGACATCATCACCTCCGTGGACCGCATCCTGGACGGCGTTCGCCTTCGGCACGCGGACGAGCTGACCGCACTCGTCGGGCGGCCCTGTGCGACGGTGTTCCGAACGCTGGCCGAAGTGGGCACTCGCCTGCGCTACCTGCGTGCGGTCGCGCTGGTGAACGACGGGCGCGTCATGTGCTCGTCGGCGCTCGGTTCGATCGACCTGCCGCTCGCCGCCTATGCACGCGAACCCGACCCGGGCTCGACGGTCGTCACGCTGCTGCGCCAGACGCCGTTCCAGCACGACATTCCGGTGCTGTCCGCGTTTCGCGCCACCGCGCGCGGCGCGGGCGTCCTGTACCTGATCGAAGGCGACTACGTGGCCGACGCGCTCGCCCAGGGCACCGGCAATGAAGCGGCAACGGCCATGCTGTCGATCGCGGGTTCGGGCCGTCTCGATCAGCACGGGAAGTTCACGCCGGAAACGGACGCAGGCCCCGCGGGCGGCAGCATGATCGCTTCGCAGCGCTGGCCGTTCACGGTGTCGGTCATCGCATCGACACACTACGCGTCGCAGGTCCAGCGCCACTACCGGTTGATCTGCGCGACGATCGTGCTGCTGGCCGATAGCCTCGTGATGGCCGCCTACCTGCTCGCGATGGCGCCGCGGCGGCTGTTGCTGAAGGCCGTGCGCCACGCGCTCAGGCGCAACGAATTCCATGTCGTGTACCAGCCGATCGTCGACGTGCGGACGCGCAGGACGGTCGGCGTCGAAGCGCTGCTGCGCTGGCACCATCCGAAGTGGGGGGCCATCAGCCCGGCCGTGTTCATCCCGCAGGTGGAATCGAGCACCGTGCTGCCGAAGGTCACAGAATTCGTGCTGCGCACCGCCGTGTCCGAGCTGACCGCGCTGACGCCGTCCGCGCCGCTGCGCATCGCCGTGAACGTCGCGCCTCGGGACCTCGAGCGCGGGCGGTTCGTGGCCGTCGTCGAGGAAGCGATCCGTGCGCTGCCGCCCGGCTTCACGCTGGTGCTCGAAGTCACCGAGCGCATGCTGCTCGAGAAGAACGCGCGAACCACCGAGATCTTCCAGACGCTGCGTTCGAAAGGCGCGAAGTTCGCGATCGACGATTTCGGCACGCATCACAGCAATCTCGACATGCTGTCGCGCTTTCCGTTCGACTACGTGAAGATCGATCGACAGTTCGTCTCGCAACTGGACCATGGCAGCGCGAGGCTGATCGAGGGAATCGCGGCCGTCGCGCATCACTATGGTCTGAAGATCATCGCGGAAGGCGTGGAGACGGAAGCGCAGCATCGCGCGCTGCATGCGGTCGGGATCCAGTATGCGCAGGGCTACCTGTATCAGCGGCCGCTGCGCGCGGAGAACCTGAAGCGCGATTGCGCATGGGCGACGGTGTAGCGGCGCCGCCGACGGCGACTACTGCGTGCCGTATTGACCGTCGAGGTGAACGCGGCCCTGCTCGATCCATCCTTCGAAATCGTCGCCGGTCTTGCCGTTCACGTACATGACGTTGTACCAGCGCCCGTGCGACTTGTAGATCGTCACCGAATCGCCGGGGACGATGAAGGTCCGCTTCGTCATGCAATGCGCGTCGGGCGCCGAGTAAAAATACGCGCGCCCCGTGCCGACGACCGTGCCGGACGCAGGCGGCCGGAAGTTGTCGTCCGGGCCGCTCGTGGCGGCGTCGAGCTTGCCGCAATCGACCGTGCTCTTCGCGTGCGCGCCGTTCGCGCCGAGGCTCGCGCCGAGCACCAGCATCGCGACGCCGATGCGCATCGTCGCTTTCATCTGCATGATTCGTTCTGGATACCGTATTTTTTTCGGTTTGCCGGTTCGCGCCCGACCCACGCTCAATCCTGCGCGACCGTCGTCGCTTCGACGCCGGCCGCTTCCGGATGATGCCCGAGCCGCGCGGAAATCGCCTGCCCGGCCTCCTTCAGCAACGCGACGTAATGCGCCTTCGTGTCCGCACCGCACCGCATCGTCGGAAACGACAGCGACAGCCCCGCGATCACGCGATCGAAGCGGTCGAACACGGGCACCGCGAGACACAGCAGGCCATCTTCCTGCTCCTCGTTGTCCTCGCCGTAGCCCTGCCGCCGCACGTGCGGCAGGATGCTCATCACCGCATCCGCCGACGCGAGCGTTTTCGCGGTCGACTTCCTGAACTCGATGCCGGCCAGCACCGCCCGCGCGTCGCCGGACGGCATCCATGCGAGCAGTACCTTGCCGATCGCCGTGCTGTACAGCGGATTGCGCCGGCCGATGCGCGACTGCATGCGCAGCCCGTAATCGGCGTCGATCTTGTGGATGTAGATGATTGCGTCCTCGTCGAACGCGCCGAGATGCACGGCTTCGCGCGTCAGTTGCCCGATGCGGCGCATCTCGAGATCGGCCTCGCGCACGAGATCCACGCTCTCCAGTGCCTTGCTGCCGAGTTCGAACAGCCGGATCGTCAGCCGGTAGCGATCGGTCTCGCCTTCCTGCGCGACGTAGCCGAGCGCCTTGAGCGTCTGCAGGAAGCGATGCACCGTCGTCTTCGACATGCCGAGCTGGTGCGACAGTTCGCTGATGCCGACCTCGCGGCGCTCGCCGAGCGCGGCGAGGATCGTGAAGACCTTGCCGACGGCGGCCACCGAATCGGGCTTCTCGGCGGCGCCTGCCGCCGAAAGGTCCGCCCCGGTTTCCTGGTTCGCCTGATCGCGCTTGCGCTGCCTGGGCGTTGCTGTCATGTCCGTGAATCCGTGAGATGCGAATCGGGAGAGCATAACGCGTTCGTCTTGCGATACGGTCAGCGCGCGAGCCAGCCGCCGTCGACGGCGAGCGTGTGACCGTGCACGTAGTCCGACGCGCGCGACGCGAGGAACACCGCCGCGCCCGCGAGATCGTCCGGCACGCCCCAGCGGCCGGCCGGGATGCGGGCGAGGATTTCGTCGCTGCGCCGGCTGTCCTCGCGCAACTGCGCGGTGTTGTCGGTCGCCATGTAGCCGGGCGCGATCGCGTTCACGTTGATCCCGCGCGCGGCCCATTCGTTCGCGAGCAGCCGCGTGAGGCCCAGCACGCCGCTCTTCGACGCCGTGTACGACGCCACGCGAATGCCGCCCTGGAACGACAGCATCGACGCGACGTTCACGATCTTGCCGCCGCGCCCCTGCCGCACCATCTGCCGCGCGACCGCCTGCGACAGGAAAAATACGCTCTTCAGGTTCACGTCGATCACCGCGTCCCAATCGGCTTCGGTGAACTCGAGCGCATCGCAACGGCGGATCATGCCCGCGTTGTTGACGAGGATGTCGACGTGGCCGAACGCGTCGAGTGCGCCACCGACGATCCGCTCGACCGGCTCGAGCGTCGACAGATCCGCGCGCACGTCGACGAAACGCCGCCCCGCGGCCGCCACGCGCGCCGACGTTGCATCGGACGACGAACGGTTCGCGCCGACGATGTCGCACCCGGCCGACGCCAGCGCGACGGCCATCGCCGCACCCAGCCCCGTGTTGCAGCCGGTGACGATCGCGACCTTGCCGGTCAGGTCGAACAGGCCGGCGAGCGCGGCATGCGCATCGGCGGCGGGAAGATCGGTCGTATCGCGTTTCATGATGTCAGCGCAGGTCGGCAACGGCGATGTGGTCCATGTCCTTGAACACCTGGTTCTCGCCGACCATCCCCCAGATGAACGTGTACGCCTTCGTGCCGACGCCGGAATGAATCGACCAGCTCGGCGAGATCACGGCCTGCTCGTTGTGCACCACCACGTGACGCGTCTCCTGCGGCTCGCCGAGCATGTGGAACACGGCCGCGTCGGCGGCGAGATTGAAGTAGAAATACACTTCCATGCGCCGCTCGTGCGTATGGCACGGCATCGTGTTCCACAGGCTGCCGGGCTCGAGTTTCGTCATCCCCATCGACAACTGACAGGTCGGCAATACATCCGGCACGATGAACTTGTAGATCGTGCGGCGGTTGCTCGTGGCCGCGTCGCCGAGCGTTTCAGGCGATGCCTGCGCAAGCGTGATCGTGCGGGTCGGATAGGCCGTGTGCGCGGGCGCGCAGTTCAGGTAGAACTTCGCGGGCCGCGCGCGATCGTCGCTGCCGAACACGACACCCTGCCCGCCTTGCCCGATGTAGATCGCCTCCTCCGTGCCCACCGCATGACGCTGCCCGTCGACCTCGACCCAGCCTGGCCCGCCGATGTTGATCGCCCCGAGTTCGCGCCGCTCCAGCAGATGGCTCACGCCCACCGCGGCGCCGAGCGACGCCGGCACCTCGACCGGCCGAGTGGCCGGCCACGCGCCGCCGACGATGATGCGGTCGATATGACTGTAGGTGAGCGACAGCGCGTCCGGCGCGAACACGTTCTCCACCAGGAAATGCCGGCGCAGGCCGGCCGTGTCGAGCGCCTTCGCGTGTTCGCTGTGAATGCCCTGCCGCACTTCCATGCCGGTTCTCCATGGGAAACGGACACGCCGCCGGCACCGTCGCCGCCGATCGCCCTGATGAAGATTGAAGCACACATTTCTTGAATTCGGAACGTCGATCCGGATTTTCGATCTTGCGTGACGGATCGATAAATTCCTTTCACATCAATATCTTCACGTATTACGGGTATACGACTACCACCGAAATTCACAAAAACGGACCACCGTTCCGAATCATGTCCTATAGTCATTCGGCAGACATCATTCGACAACGGGACGCCTCGACGTCCACGGAGGAGACGTGAAGCTGAAACAGGCCATCGACCGCATTCCGGGCGGACTCATGCTGGTCCCGATGCTGCTGGGCGCATGCGTGCATACGTTCGCGCCGAACGCCGGGAAGTACTTCGGCTCGTTCACCAACGGCCTGATCGCCGGCACGGTGCCGATCCTCGCCGTCTGGTTCTTCTGCATGGGCGCGACGATCAACCTGCGCGCGACGGGCGTCGTGCTGCGCAAATCGGGCACGCTGCTCGTGACGAAGATCGTGGTCGCATGGCTCGCGACGCTGATCGCCGCGCAGTTCATCCCCGACGACGGCATCCGCACGGGCCTCTTCGCGGGCCTGTCGCTGCTCGCGATCACGACGTCGATGGACATGACCAACGGCGGCCTTTATGCGGCCGTGATGCAGCAGTACGGCAGCAAGGAAGAGGCCGGCGCGTTCGTGCTGATGTCGATCGAATCGGGGCCGCTCGTCAGCATGCTGATTCTCGGCGCGGCCGGCGTGGCGGTGTTCGAGACGCGGCTGTTCGTCGGCGCGGTGCTGCCGTTCCTGATCGGCTTCACGTTCGGCAACCTCGATGTGGAGCTGCGCGAATTGTTCGGGCGCTGCGTGCATCCGCTGATTCCGTTCTTCGGGTTCGCGCTCGGCAACGGCATCGATCTGAACGTGATCGCGAAGAGCGGGCTGCCGGGCATCGCGCTCGGGCTCGCGGTGATCGTCGTGACGGGCGTGCCGTTGATGCTCGCCGACAGGTTTCTGGGCGGCGGCAACGGGACGGCCGGGCTCGCCGCGTCGTCGACGGCCGGCGCCGCGGTCGCGAACCCGGCGATCATCGGCGAGATGATTCCGAAGTTCAAACCGATGGTGCCGGCGGCGACCGCGATCGTCGCGACCGCGTGCCTCGTGACGGCGATACTCGTGCCGATTCTGACTGCGATGTGGGCGAAACGGGCGGCGCGGGCAAGCGGCGCGCCGCTGCCGTCACTGGCCGCACGGCCCGCGCATGGAAGCCCGATCGAGCATGAAGGGCATGTGTGATGCGCTTTTGACGCCGTTCCCTGCTCCTGTCACAGGAAATCCTTTCGCCATGTCATTGCTCGAGCGCTTCGGCGCCGCTGCCCGTTTCGTCGCCGTTGCCGCGCTGCTTGCCGCAAGCGCCGCCGCTCATGCCGCCGATGCGGACGCCGAGCCCGTCGCGCATGCGGTCGAGCACCTGCGCGTCGCGATGCTCGACGGCGACGGCGCCGCGCTGCGCACGCTCGTCGAGGACGATCTCACCTACGGCCATTCGTCCGGCCAGTTGCAGGATCGCGCCGCCTTCCTGAAGACGCTCGACGGCACGCATGCGTTCCAGTCGATCGCACTGTCGGGCCAGACGGTGACGGTGAACGGCGACAGCGCATGGGTGCGCCATACGTTCGATTCCGTCAACAACCTGCCGGACGGCAAGACGAGCACCGCGCATATCGGCGTGCTGCAGGTGTGGAAGCGGCATCCGGACGGATGGCGGCTGTTCGCGCGGCAAGCGTATTTGTTGCCGAAGGAGTGACGGCGCGATCCTGCGGCATCGCGCAGCGCGGCCGCACTGCCCCAGTCCCGTCCCTCCGGAGCGCCGCGCGGCTCCGTTGCGCATCGCGCTACAACGCCATCCCGCCGTCGATCGTCAGGCTCGAACCCGTCATGTATCCCGATTCGGCGCTCGCGAGCCACGCAACCAGCGATGCAATCTCGTCCGGGCTGCCAGCCCGCCGCAGCGGAATCAGCGGGCGAATCCGGTCGAGGTGATCGGCCGTCATGTCGGTCTCGACCGGCCCTGGCTGCACGTTGTTGATCGTGATCCCGCGCGGTGCGAGATCGACGGCGATACCCTTGACCATCACGGCCACCGCGGCCTTCGTCATCGAATAGACGCTCGACCCCGGATGCCCGCTGCGCACGGCCGTGTTGCTGCCGATCGTGACGATCCGGCCACCGTGCGTCAGGTGCGCGGCGCCGGCCTGGACGGCCAGGAACACGCCCCGCACGTTGACCGCCAGCATCCGGTCGAGATCTTCGACGCCGACCTCGGCCACGTCGCCCAGCTTCAGGATGCCCGCATTGACCACGACGACATCGAGCCGCCCGAAGCGCCCGGCCGCCTGCGCGACGGCCTCGCGGATCTCGTCCGCGTTCGCGCTGTCGGCCCGGATCGCCAGCGCGGCTCGCCCGCTCGCTTCGATCGCGGCAGCGGTTTCCTGCGCGCGCTCCGGCGCCGAGACGTAGGTGAACGCGACATCCGCGCCGTCCGCCGCGAGCCGCCGGGCGATGGCCGCGCCGATTCCGCGCGATCCGCCAAATACGATCGCGACCTTGCGTGCGCCGCCGGAAATGCCTGTCATGATTCGCTCTTTTATGGACTAATCAGTCAATAACTTGACAAAAAAAACGCCGGCAGCCGTGCCGGCGCGTTGTGTTGCGTGTATCGGTATCAGCGCGCCCTGAGACGATCGGCCGCGAATTCCGCGGTCGTGCGCAATGCCTGCAGCTTCGACCCGGCACGTGCGCCGAGCTGGATACCTTGCATCGTCGTCAGGATGAAACTCGCAGCGTCGCGCGCATCGACCGCGCGGTCGATCTCGCCCGCCTCCTGCCCTTCGCGGACGCGCGCGACGACCTGCTTGTGCAGCATCGCACCCGCTTTATCGCGCAGCTCGGCCAGCTCGGGATCGGCCGTGCCGAATTCGCAGATCGCATTGACGCCCATGCAACCCAGCACGCGCTCGGCCGCGTTGCCGGCGATCACGCCGAGCAGCAGCGCCTCGATACCGGCGATCGCGGACGCCGGCGCCATCAGGTGGGCGACGTGACCCGACACGCTTTCCGACTGGTAGCGTTCAAGCGCTTCGACGTACAGACTGCGCTTGTCGCCGAACGCGTTATAGAGGCTCTGCCTGCCGATATGCATCGCACTCAGCAGGTCGTCGGTGGACGTCGCGGCATAGCCCTTCTCCCAGAACACGCGCAACGCGCGCTCCAGTGCCTCGTCCCGATCGAATTCACGTGGTCTCACCATTGCCGCAGAATAGGCGTTATGGACAGATCAGTCAATAAATAGATGTCGCTCCATCCCCATTTCGTCCATGCCCGCGTCAGGCACGACCCTCTCCCAAGCGCTAAAATCCGCCGCCTGGGCATCCACGACGAGCAAGCGTTTTGACGGCGTTCGAGCAGGGTTTCATCCTTACCCGCCACTGGCGGGACACCGCATCCGGTATCGAGATCGAGTTCTGGCTGGCAACCGAACACGGTCCGCGCCGCGTGCGGTTGCGTCCGCAGGAAGCCATCGCGTTCATTCCGGCCGAACAGCAGGCGCTCGCCGAACGCACCCTGGCCGGCGAACGCGAGGCGGAACTGCGCCCGCTCGCGCTGCGCGATTTCAGCCGGCGCCCGGTCGTAGGACTCTATTGCCGGCGCTATCGCCACCTGTCCGGGCTCCAGAAGCGCCTCGCGGCGGCCGGCGTCGACGTCTACGAAGCCGACGTGCAGCCGCCCGACCGCTACGCGATGGAGCGCTTCATCACCGCATGCGTCGAGTTTCGCGGCCAGCCCGGCCGCGACGGCACGCTGACCGGCGGCGAGCTGAAGCCCGCGACCGGCTACCGCCCGGCGCTGCGCTGCGTGTCGCTCGACATCGAAACCAGCGTCCACGGCGAGCTGTATTCGATCGCGCTCGAAGGCTGCGGGCAACGGCAGGTCTACATGCTCGGACCGCCGAACGGCGATGCCGGCGCGAGCGCCATCGACTTCCGCCTCGACTACTGCGACAGCCGGCCCGCGATGCTCGCGCGGCTGAACGACTGGTTCGACGAACACGATCCCGATGCGGTGATCGGCTGGAACCTCGTGCAGTTCGACCTGCGCATCCTCCATGCGCACGCGGAGCAATACGGCGTGCCGCTGAAGCTCGGGCGCGGCGGCAGCGTGCTCGACTGGCGCGCGCACGGCCAGCAGCCCGACCACTTCTTCGCGGGTGCGGCCGGCCGGCTGATCCTCGACGGCATCGACATGCTGAAATCGGCGACGTGGACGTTCCCGTCGTTCAGCCTCGAATACGTGTCGCAAGCGCTGCTCGGCGAAGGCAAGTCGATCGACAATCCGTACCAGCGGATGGACGAGATCCAGCGCCGCTTCGATCACGACAAGCCCGCGCTCGCGCGCTACAACCTGAAGGACTGCGAGCTCGTCACGCGCATCTTCGACAAGGCCGACCTGCTGTCCTTCGCGCTGGAACGCGCGAGCGTCACGGGGCTCGCGGCCGACCGCACCGGCGGATCGGTGGCCGCCTTCACGCACCTGTACCTGCCGCGCATGCACCGGCTCGGCTATGTCGCGCCGAACCTCGGCGACGTGACGGGGCAGAACAGCCCAGGCGGCTTCGTGATGGATTCGCGCCCCGGGCTGTACGATTCGGTGCTCGTGTTCGACTACAAGAGCCTCTATCCGTCGATCATCCGCACGTTCCTGATCGATCCGGTCGGCCTGATCGAAGGGCTCGCGAACCCCGGCGACGATGCATCGGTGCCCGGCTTTCTCGGCGCGCGCTTCTCGCGCACCGCGCACTGCCTGCCCGATATCGTGCGCCGCGTATGGGAAGGCCGCGACGACGCGAAGCGGCAGCGCAACGCGCCGCTGTCGCAAGCGCTGAAGATCATCATGAATTCGTTTTACGGCGTGCTCGGCTCGACGGGCTGCCGCTTCTTCGACCCGCGCCTCGCGTCGTCAATCACGATGCGCGGCCACGAGATCATGCATCGCACGCGCAAGCTGATCGAAGCTCAGGGATACGAAGTGATTTACGGCGATACCGATTCGACCTTCGTGTGGCTCGGCCGCGCGCACGACGACGACGAAGCCGGCGCCAAGGGCCGCGCACTCGTCGAGCACGTGAACCGCTGGTGGCATGCGCACCTGCGCGACCAATTCGGGCTCGAAAGCGCGCTGGAGCTGCAGTACGAGCGGCATTACCGCCGGTTCCTGATGCCGACCGTGCGCGGTGCGGAAGAAGGCAGCAAGAAGCGCTATGCGGGCCTCGCGGCGACGGCCGACGGCGGCGAGGATCTCGTGTTCAAGGGGCTCGAAACGGTGCGCACCGACTGGACGCCGCTCGCGCAGCAGTTTCAGCGCGAGCTGTACCGGCGCGTGTTCAGGCGCGAGCCGTACCGGGATTTCATTCGCGACTACGTGCAGCGCACGCTCGCCGGCGAATTCGACGACCAGCTCGTCTACCGCAAGCGCGTGCGCCGGCCGCTGCGCGAGTACGAACGCAACGTGCCGCCGCACGTGCGCGCGGCGCGGATCGCCGACGAATTCAACCTCGCGCAGGGTCGGCCGCTGCAGTATCAGCGCGGTGGCTGGATCAGCTACGTGATGACGACGGCCGGCCCCGAGCCGCTCGAAACGATGCGTTCGCCGATCGACTATGCGTTCTATCTGAGCCGTCAGCTTCAGCCTGTCGCCGATGCGATCCTGCCGTTCCTGCGGGACGATTTCGAACGCGTGATCTCCGGGCAAGGGCAGTTGTTCTAAACCGACGACACGGCAACACTACGCTCGCCGTTCCGTCATACGGCTGCGCTCGCAACCGCTTTGCGCCCCGCTCTCCTCGAACCGCGCATCCGCACGATCGGCATTTACATGGACCCGCGGTCACGGATGTGTGTCGCCAAAAAGGAAAAGGCGCGGACTCCGTGTTTGAAATGCCTGCAACGAACATCCTTTCCGTGCGGTCTCCCGTTCCCGCATGCTTCGTCCTCCGCCACGGCGCATCCCGCAAACCGACGTTGCAAGACACGACGTGCTGCACGCGCCTCCCACGCCGTAACGCAGTCGCAGCAATACATTCCGACCGTCTCGCCCAAGGAAACCGACGTGTCGCAAGCCACCGCCGCGCCGCTACGGCCGCGCGATCCACTCTCTATCGATCCGAGAAAGCACCTTTTCTCGATCAACACTTTCATCGCAGCCGCGCTTGTGCTGCCGATCTCGTTCAGCGTCAGCTCCCCGCGGCAGTGGTGGGCGCTGCTCGCGGCTTACGTGACTCGCTGCCAATGGCCGGCGCGTTTCGCCCCGAAGACGATCTATCGGCTCGCGGGCAGCGCCGCGGGGGCGGTAGCGATAGTTGTGGCCGCACCCAATCTTCAGAACCCGCCGCGCTGCTGGTGATGTGCCTCGCGCTGTGGATCGGCTTCTGTATCTATTTCGCGGTGTTCGAGCGCACGCCACGCGCTCCGAACCAGCCTTTCGCCGCCTGACACTGCGGATGCCGTCGGCAAGACGGCATCCGGTCGCAAACCCTTCGTCCCCGGCCCGTTGCCTGCCCTCACGCCCCTTCCGGTTTCGCCGCTTCCCCGATCTTTGCTGTCCCCGCCACGCGTAGCCGTGCTCAGCCCGCTCGCACCACCTTTCTCCGCACACCTTCTCGCGCCGCCCCGCACCTGCGGGGGAAAACCCGGCCTCCCGTCAGTTCTCGTTGACATGCCGATTTTTGCTCTTCTAATATGCACACAATGCTGCACACAACAAAACACACATCGATGTGTGGAGAAAGCAGAAGGCATACGGGTTTACCCATATCAAGTGAGGTCACCATGAATCGACTGTCTCGTTTCACCCGTCAAATCGCCGCGTGCACGCTGGCAGCGGCATCTCTGATCGCGGCCGCGCCGTCGTACGCCGCCGGCCCCGATGCGTGGGCCGCCGTGAAGAAAGCCGGCGTACTGCGCTGCGGTGCCGCGGTCGCGCCGCCGTACGTGATGCGCGACCCGAAGACGGGTGCCTACAGTGGCTTCTTCTCGGATCTGTGCCGCGATTTCGGGCAGAACGTGCTAAAGGTGAAGGTCGAATTCGTCGATACGAGCTGGGACAACATCGTGGCGGGCCTGCAATCGGACAAATGGGACCTGTCGCTCGCGCTGAACGACACGCCCGAGCGTGAAAAGGCCGTCGCCTTCTCCGCGCCGGCGACCGACTACAACGTCTCGTTCGTCTACAACAAGAACAACCCGCGCGTGCCGAAGAATCTTCGCTCGATCACCGACATCGACAAGCCGAACATCACGATCGCGGTGATGTCCGGCACGTCGCAGGACAAGGCTATTTCGGCCGAACTGAAACAGGCGCGGATCATGCGGCTGCCGGGCAACGACGAGACGCGCCTGTCACTGATCTCGAAGCGTGCCGATCTCCTCGCCGACGCGAACATCACCAACATGCTCCTGACCGAAGCGCACCCCGACTGGGCAGCCAGCTTCAACCCCGCGCCGCCGCTCGCGCAGCAGGAAGTGGCGTTCGGCCTGCGCAAGGACACGCCGAAGGCCGATCTCGACGTACTCAACGGCTATCTCGCACAGCAGGTCAAGTCAGGCGCAGTGAATCGGCTCATCAAGACTTCCGTACAAGCCATGCTGACCCCGGGCAAGTAAGCGCCGGCCACGCCGACAAGCCTGGCCGACCGTCGCCGGGCGCCGGTTTTCCGATTCGCACTTTGCGCGCCGACGTCGGGCGCCGCTGGAGAGATTGTCATGTTGTCGCCTCAAACGACGGCCGTCAGGTCGGCCACGCATCCCCTTTCGACCACGCGCTTCGCCGCTTGCGCGCCGGCCGGCGATTTCGTCCGGCTGCACGACGTGCACAAGGCGTACGGCCCGAACCTCGTCGTCATGGACGGCATGAGCCTCGACATGCGCGCCGACGACCGGCTCGTGATCATCGGCCCGAGCGGCAGCGGCAAGAGCTCGCTGCTGCGCGTGATGATGGGCCTCGAAGGTATCCAGCGCGGCGAGATCGCGTTCCAGGGTGCGTCGTACATCCGCGGCGGCGACGCGCGCGGCGGATGGCGCATCGACGCGAAGCTGCAGAAGCAGATCGGCATGGTGTTCCAGCACTACACGCTGTTTCCGCATCTGTCGGTGCTCGGCAACCTGATCCTCGCACCCGTGCGAGTGGGCGGGCTGTCGAAGGCCGAAGCCACCGAGCGCGCCCGCATGTATCTCGCGCGCCTCGGCCTCGAAAGCAAGCTGCATGCGTATCCGAGCCAGCTTTCCGGCGGCCAGAAGCAGCGCGTGGCGATCGCGCGCGCGCTGATGCTCGAACCGAAGCTGATGCTCTTCGACGAAGTGACGTCGGCACTCGATCCGGAAATGGTCGTCGAAGTGCAGAACGTGATGCTGCAGCTCGCCGAGCAGAAGATGGCGATGATCATCGTCACGCACGATATGCACTTCGCGCGGGACATCGCCACCCGCGTGGTGTTCTGCGCAAACGGCAAGATCGTCGAGGAAGGCGCACCGGACCAGATCTTCAAGTGTCCGAAGGAAGCGCGCACGCGGGAATTCCTCGAGAAAGTCCTGCATCTCGACTGAGGCCGAAGCCATGAGCTATCACTTCGATTTCAGCTTCCTCGCCGGCAGCCTTGGTGCGCTGCTCGACGGGCTGAAGGTCACCATCGTGCTGGCCGTCGCCGCGAACGCGATGGGTCTCGTGCTCGGCTTCGTGCTGTGCCTGCTCGCGATGAGCCGCTGGACGTTCGTGCGCTGGCCCGCGCAGCTCTTCATCGAATTCTTCCGCTGCACGCCGGCGCTGCTGCAAATCATCTGGTTCTTCTACTGCATTCCGATGATGGTCGACGTGTTCATCGATCCGGTCGCGATGGGCGTGCTGGCGCTCGGCCTGAACCTGACTGCATTCAACGCGGAAGCCTATCGCGCAGGCGTGCAGGCGGTGCCGAAAGAGCATCTCGATGCGGCGGTCGCACTTGGCCTGCGGCCGTGGCAGCGCACGATCTACGTCGTGCTGCCGCAGGCGCTGCGCAGCGCGATGCCCGTGCTGCTGACCAACGGCATCGGCAGCCTGCAGCAGAGCGCGCTGGTCGCGATCGTCGCGGTGGGCGATCTGATGTACGTCGCGAAGAGCATCGCGACCGAAGCGTACCGGCCGCTCGAAACCTACTCGGTGGTCGCGCTCGTGTATTTCGCGCTGTCGCTGCCGATCGCGAAACTCGTCAACGTCATCGAGCGCCGCCAGGACGTCGCCGTCCAGCGCTGAGGAGCCCGCCGTGAATCTCGATTTTTCCGTCGTCTGGCCGTACTGGCTGGTGCTCGCGAAAGGCCTCGGGCTGACGCTCGCGTTCACCGCCACATGCGCACTCGTCGGCAGCCTGCTCGGCTTCGTGCTGAGCCTGCTGCGGATGTCGCCGTCGCGCTGGCTGCGCGGGCCGGTCACCGCGTTCGTCGAATTCTTCCGCGGCACGCCGCTGCTGATCCAGCTGTTCTGGGTGTTCTTCTGCTTCCCCGTCGTGCTGCGGCTGCCGATTCCGCCGTATCTGTCGGTGCTGATCTCGCTGACGCTGTATATGGCCGCGATCACCAGCGAGACGTTTCGCGGCTCGCTGAAATCGATCGCCGGCGAGCAGCACGACGCGTGCATCGCGCTCAGCCTGTCGCCGCACGTGAAGATCGTCTACGTGATCTTTCCGCAGGCGCTGCTGCGCGCGGTTCCGCCGCTGCTGTCGAACGTCGTGAGCCTGTTCAAGGAGAGCGCGCTCATTTCGTCGGTGGGGATCGCCGACCTGATGTTCGTCGGCCAGAACGTATCGAACAGCACCGCGCGGCCCGTGGAGTTCCTGACCACGGTCGCCGTCATCTATTTCCTCGTCGCCTTTCCGCTGACCCGCCTGGTCGGCGTAGTGGAGTCCAGGATGCTCAGGCGCTATGCCTATTAACCCTCAACGCACTCGTCAAGCCGGAGAACTCTCATGCAACTGAAAGGCATTCTGCCCGCCCTCGTCACGCCGTTCGATGCGTCGGGCGCGGTCGATCACGACACGCTCGCGTCGATCCTCGAATATCAGCTCGCCGCGGGCGTCAGCGGTTTCGTTCCGCTGGGGTCGACCGGCGAGTACTACGCGCTGACGAACGACGAGCGCCGCGCGGTGATGAAGACCGTGCGCGAAGTGGTCGGCAACCGCGGCACGCTGATCGCCGGCGCGAACGGCTCGTCGACGCGCGAGGTGATCGAGCAGGTTCGCCAGGCGCGCGACGCCGGCTACACGAACATCCTGATCGCGCCGCCGTACTATGCGCTGCCGTCGCAGGACGAACTGATCGGACACTACGACGCCATCCTCGCCGCGGTGACCGACGTGAACGTGATCCTGTACAACTATCCGGTACGCACGAACGTCGAGGTCGGCTTCGGCGTGCTCGACGCGTTCAAGGATCACCCGCGCGTAATCGGCATCAAGGAAAGCAGTGGCAATCTGCTGCGCGCGATCGAGATCGGCGGCAAGTACCGCGAGCACTATCAGCTGTCGTGCGGCTCGGACGACCAGGCGCTCGACTTCTTCCTGTGGGGCGCGACGAGCTGGATCTGCGGGCCCGCGAACTGCTTCGCGAAGCAGGTCGTGAGCTTCCACGACAAATTCTCGTCCGGTGACGTCGCAGGCGCGCAGAATGTGATGCGTTCGCTGTTCCCAGTGATGGCGAGCATGGAAGCGGGCAAGTTTATCCAGAAGGTCAAGTACGGGTGCGAACTGGCGGGCTTCAAGGTCGGCAACGCGCGCATGCCGCTGCAGCCGCTGACCGACCAGGAAAAGGCCGACTTCCGCGCGATCTTCGAAGCGTCGCAGGCGTGATGCGCGCACGTACCGGCGCCGCGCGGCGCCGGTACGCCGACCGAGGAAACCTGAACATGACGATGCACAGCTTCACCTGTATCGAAGGCCATACCGAAGGGATGCCGGTGCGCATGGTGATCGGCGGCGCGCCGGCGCTGCAGGGCGCGACGATGAATGCGCGCCGCGAGGATTTCGTCGCGCATCACGACTGGGTTCGCCGAACGCTGATGCTGGAGCCGCGCGGCCACGCCCATATGTCGGGCACGATCTTCTACCCGCCCATCAGCGACAACGCCGATTTCAGCCTGCTGTTCATCGAAACGTCGGGCTGCCTGCCGATGTGCGGTCATGCGACGATCGGCTCGATCGCGTTCGCGATCGAGGAGCGGCTCGTCGTGCCGAAGCAGCCGGGAACGATCACCGTCGACGTGCCGGCCGGGCAGATCGTCGCACGCTACGAGATGGACGGTGAGCGCGTGACGTCGGTACGCTTCACCAACGTGCCGAGCTTCCTGCTCGCGCGCGACGTCGAGATTGCCATTCCAGCGCTCGGCACGCTTGCGGTCGATATCGCGTACGGCGGCAACTTCTATCCGATCGTCGAGATTCAGCCGAACTTCCCCGGTTGCGAACACTTCACGCCGGACGAGCTGCTGGCGTGGGGGCGCGACGTGCAGCGCGCGGTCAACGACGCGATCGACGTCGTGCACCCCGACCATCCGGCCATTCGCGGCGTCCGGCACTGCATGTGGACGGGCAAGCCGCTCGCCGGCGACGCGCACGGCCGCGCCGTGGTGATCGCCGGCGACAGTCTGATCGACCGTTCGCCATGCGGTACCGGCAGCTCGGCACGCGTTGCGCAGCGCTTCGCGCGCGGCTGGCTGAAGGCCGGCGACACGTATTGCCACGAGAGCCTGATCGGCAGCCACTTCATCGGCCGCGTGGAATCAGCCACGCGCCTCGACAGCGGGCTCGACGCCGTGCGGCCGAGCATCGAAGGACGCGCGTGGGTCACCGGGCGCGCGCAGTATCGCGTCGATTCGTCCCAACCCTATGCGCACGGGTTCAGCCTGCAGGAGTTCGTCAATTGAACGCGATTGCGCAACACCATGCACCCGCCGCATCCGGCACCGCTCGCGAGGAAACGGCGGCCGTGATCGGCGGCGGAATCGTCGGCGTGTGCTGCGCGCTCTATCTGCAGCGCGACGGCCATGCCGTCACGCTGATCGATCCGGCCGCCCCCGGCGACAGCACCGCAAAATGGAGCTGCGGGCAGATGGCCGTCAGCGAGGTCATTCCGCTGTCGAAACCGGGCATCCTGATGAAGGTGCCGCGCTGGCTGATGGACCAGAAGGGGCCGCTTGCGCTACGGCCCGGCGCGCTGCCCGGCATCCTGCCGTGGTTTTTCCGGTTCGTCGCGTCGGCCCGTCACGCGAAGATCGTGTCGATCGCGCAGGCGATGGCCACGCTCACGCACGACGTCTACCCCGACTACGCGCCGCTGCTCGACGCGTGCGGCGACCGTGCGCTGCTGGGCCAGCGCCCCGTGCTTGAAGTGTTCGACGACCCAGCCGGCATCGCGCACGAACAGCAGCATCTCGACCTGCGGCAGTCGCTCGGCTTCGCATCGCAGCGGCTGACGGCCGCGGAGATCAGCGATCTGGAACCAGCGCTCGCCGGCCGGTTCCGGCACGGGCTGCTATTTCCGGACTGGCGCGCGGTCAGCGATACAGAAGGGTTCATCGCGGCGCTGACGGCCAGCTTCGAGGCGCAAGGCGGGCGCCGCATCCGTGCGAACGCCACGCGCATCGACGAGGCATCCGGGCGCGCGACGGGCGTAACGCTCGCCGGCGGCGAGCGCATCGCGGCCGATCACGTGGTGGTCGCGGCCGGCACCGGCTCGCGGCCATTCTTCAACCAGCTCGGCGTGCACGTTCCGCTTGAAGGCATCGCCGGCTACCAGGCGCTGCTCGCCGACCCGGGCGTCGAGTTTCGCCATTCCGTGATCTACGCGGACGGCGGCTTCTGCTTCACGCCGATGACGCGCGGCCTGCAGATCGGCGGCACCATCGAGTTCGCGGGCCGCAATGCGCAGCCGAATTTCCGGCGCGCGGACATCATCCTGGAAAAAGCCCGACGTATCCTGCCCGAGCTGCGGACCGCGCGCGTCGAATACGGCGTCGGCTACCGGCCGTTCCTGCCCGACACCAAACCGGTGATCGACCGCTCGCGGCGCCTGCCCAACACGTACATGGCATTCGGCCACGGTCAGCTCGGCCTCACGCTCGGCGCGACGACCGGCCGCCTGATCGGCGACCTCGTCGCCGGCCGGCCGACGCGGCAGGACCTGTCGCCGTTCAGCGCATATCGCTTCGCCTGACATTCGAGACCCTTCATGCAATCCTACGAACGACTTTTCATCGACGGCCGCTGGGTAGCACCCGTTCGCGGACACACCTTCGACACGATCGACCCCAGCGACGAAACCGTGATCGCGAAAGTGGCGGCCGCCTCCGCCGAAGACATCGACCTCGCCGTCGACGCGGCGCGCCGCGCATTCGACGACGGCCCCTGGCCGCGCATGACCGGCGCGGCGCGCGCCGCCGTGTTGCGCGCGATCGCGCAAGGTATCCGCGATCGCCTGCCGGAGCTGGCAGCGCTCGAAGTGCGCGACAACGGCAAGCCACTGCCCGAAGCAATGTGGGATCTCGGTGATGCCGCCGGCTGCTTCGATTTCTATGCGGGGCTTGCCGAGCAGCTCGACGGCAATGCCGAAGCACCCGTGCCGCTGGCCGACGAGCGCTTCAGCACGGTGGTCCGTAAAGAGCCGATCGGCGTGGCCGGCGCGATCATTCCGTGGAATTTTCCGCTGCTGATGGCCGCGTGGAAGGTCGCGCCCGCACTCGCGGCAGGCTGCACGATGGTGCTCAAACCGTCCGAGCTGACGCCGCTCACGGCGCTGGAACTGGCCGGCATCGCCGAGTCGGCCGGGCTGCCGGCCGGCGTGCTGAACGTGGTGACGGGCCTCGGCGCGGACGCCGGCGCGCCGCTCGCCGAGCATCCGGGCGTCGACAAGCTCGCGTTCACCGGCAGCGTGCCCACCGGCAGCCGGATCATGCAGGCCGCCGCGCACGACATCAAGAACGTGAGCCTCGAACTCGGCGGCAAGTCGCCGTTCATCGTGTTCGGCGACAGCGACCTCGAAGCGGCCGTCGAATGGATCCTGTTCGGCATCTTCTGGAACCAGGGCGAAGTGTGTTCAGCCACGTCGCGCGTGCTCGTCGAGCGCTCGCTGTACGCGCCGCTCGTCGAGCGGCTGGCGCAGGAAGCGCGCAAAATCACGATCGGCAACGGCCGTGACGACGGCGTGCTGCTCGGCCCGCTGGTCAGCCGCGGGCAGTACGACAAGGTCCGGGCGGCAATCGCGCGCGGCCGCGAGGAGGGCGCGCGGCTCGTGACGGGCGGCGGCCGGCCGGCGCATCTCGACCGCGGCTACTTCATCGAGCCGGCCGTGTTCGCCGACGTGCCGGAAGACAGCTGGATCTGGCGCGAGGAGATCTTCGGGCCCGTCGTATGCATCCGGTCGTTCGATACGGAAGAGGAAGCGATCCGGTCGGCCAACGATTCGCGCTTCGGCCTCGCGGCGGCGGTCATGTCAGCCGACCTGCCGCGCTGCGAGCGCGTCGCACGCGCGATGCGCGCCGGCATCGTGTGGATCAACTGCTCGCAGCCGACGTTCACCGAAGCGCCGTGGGGTGGTTACAAACAGAGCGGGATCGGTCGCGAACTCGGCGAGTGGGGTCTGAACAACTACCTCGAGATCAAGCAGATCACGCGCTACGACAGCGACAAACCCTGGGGCTGGTACATCAAGTAGGAAGGCGAATCGATCATGCGATGGAACAAAACGCTGCAGCTCGTCGACGTGCATTGCGAGGGCGAGATCGGCAAGGTCATCACCGGCGGCGTCCTCGACGTGCCGGGCAAGACCATGCTCGACAAGATGAACTATCTCAACGAGACCGACGATAGCTTGCGGCGCCTGGTCGTGCTCGAACCGCGCGGCTGCCTGCAGATGTCCGTCAATCTGCTGCTGCCACCGACGCGGCCGGAAGCGCATGCCGGGTTCATCGTGCTGCAGGCCGACAAGGCGCATCCGATGTCGGGCAGCAACTGCATCTGCGTGGTGACGGCATTGCTCGAACTCGGGATGGTGCCGATGCAGGAACCGGAGACCACGGTCGTGCTCGACACGCCGGCCGGGCTCGTCACGGCGCGGGCTGCATGCCGCGACGGCCGCTGCGTCGGCGTCTCGCTCGACATGGTGCCGGCATTCGTCGAACACCTCGACGTCGCCGTCGAAACGGACGCGTTCGGCACGATCAGGGCCGACATCGCGTTCGGCGGCGTCTACTACGCACTCGTCGACGTCGACCAGATCGCGCTCAAGATCGCACCGGGCAACGCGCGGCAGCTCGCGACGCACGGCGTGCGGCTCAAGGAGATCATCAACCGGCAGGTTACCGTCCAGCATCCGCTGTACCCCGAGATCAACGAAGTCGCGTACGTGATGTTCCGCAACCGTCTCGACGACACGGTCTACCAGACCTGTACGACGCTGCCGCCCGGCCGCGTCGACCGCTCGCCGTGCGGGACCGGCAGCTCGGCCAATCTCGCGACGCTCGCGGCACGCGGGCGCGTGAAGGTCGGCGACCGCCTCACGTCGCGCTCGACGATCGGTGGGGAATTCGGTGTCGAACTGCTGGGTATGACCGAGGTCGGCGGCCGGCCGGCCGTGCTGCCGCGCGTGACCGGGCGCGCATGGGTGTTCGGGTTCCAGCAGCTCGGCGTCGATCCCGACGATCCGCTGGCCGCCGGATTCATGCTGAGCGATACCTGGGGCGATGGATTCGGGCCCTCGGCGCCGTCCGGCACGTGAGGACGCGATGCTAAACTCCAGAGCGCGCCCGGCGACCCGGGCCGATTACAGGAAGGGTAGCGAGATGAGCAAAGAGGCCGTTGAAACCGAAGGTGGCGGCCGCCGGCACGGCGGGCGGTATGTGTATGAGGAATTGCGCAAGCAGATCCTGACGCTCAAGCTGAAACCCGGCGTGCAGCTCGACGAAATCTCGCTGGCCGCGCAGTTCGGGCTGTCGCGTTCGCCGGTGCGCGACGCCATCGCGCGGCTGAGCAGCGAAGGGCTCGTCACGATCCTGCCGAACCGTACGACGCTCGTCACGCCGTTCGAGATCGAGGAATTCCCGAAGTACATCTCGGCGCTCGACCTGATCCAGCGCGCGGTCACGCGGCTCGCGGCCACGCAGCGTACCGACGCGGATCTCGCGAAAATCCGCAAGGCCGACGACGTCTACATGGAGGCCGTCGCGGGCGGCGATTTTCAAGCGATGTCGGAGACCAACAAGGCGCTGCACATGGTGATCGCGCACGCAGCAAACAACCCGTATTTCGTCGGCTACTACGAACGGCTGCTCGGCGAAGGGCAGCGTCTGCTCCATCTGCACTTCGACTTCACCGTGAGTTCACCGACGGCCGCAAAGCTCGGGCGCGACCACGACGAACTGATCGACGCGATCGCACGACGCGACGCCGAAGCTGCCGAACGGGCCGCGCACGAGCACACGATGCTGTTCCAGAAGCGCTTCCTCGACTACATGAAGCAGAACATGACGGAATCGATGGCGGTGCTGTAACGCATCGGCATCGGCGCGCTGCAGGCCGGAACGCGCGCCCCCATCCAGCTAAAATACCGGCCTGCCGCGCGTCCCGCCGCGGCCGGAGGATTTCAATCATGACCGCACGTCGCGGTGCCGCGGTCGCCATCGCGCCCGGCCACGAGACAGCCAGCCTGTCGAAAGCCCAGAAAACGTTCAATACGCTCGTCGAGCACATCGAAAGGCGCCGCGAGCGGCTCCGCGCGTGGGAAGCCGTGATGCCGGCGTTCCAGAAGAAGTTCGTCGACGCTCTGTTGCCGCTCGAACAGGAAGCGACGGCGCTGCGCATCCGGCTGATCCATCTGCTCGACGACGCGTTTCTGCAGAAGGGCTTGAGCAAGGCCGAGCAACGCACGCTGTCCGGGTTGATCGCCGATATGGCGGGCGATTTGCCGAACCTGAGTGACGACCCGGCGTTGAAGGTGATTTACAACCGGCATGTCGAATCCGACCACGTCGGCCACGCAACGGCCGCTCCCGAGCCGACGAAACCGAAACGGGAACCTGAATCGCAACCGCCCGAGGATCTCGACTCGCTGTCCGCCGACGAACTTGCCGAGCGGATGCAAGCCGAACTCGACGCCCAGTTCGAACGCGACATGGCCGCTCACGCGGCCCGCGAGGCGCAGCGCGCGAAGCGCAAGAAAGCACCGAAGCAATCGGCCGCGCAAGCCCGGATCGAAGCGGACCGGGCCGAATCGAGCAAGTCGATCCGCGAGATCTATCGCAAGCTCGCGAGCGCGCTGCATCCCGACCGCGAAACCGATCCGCACGAGCAGCAACGCAAAACCGTGCTGATGCAACGGGTCAACCGTGCCTACGAAAAGGGCAACCTGCTGCAATTGCTGGAACTGCAGCTGGAAATCGAACAGATCGACCGGCATGCGATCGACGGCCTCGGCGAAGCGCGGCTCACGCGCTACAACGGCATCCTGGAGGAACAGTTGCGCGAGCTCGATCGGGAGATCGTGCACGTCGAGAACGATTTCAGGGGCACGTATGGCATCGCGCCGTCCACCAAGGTCGCGCCCGATACCGTGCTGCGCATGCTGACGCGCGACATCGCCGGCATGCAGCGCAGCAACCAGGACCTGGCCGTCGCGCTGCGCGAATTCGAGGATCCGGATCAGGTCAGGCGCTGGCTAAAGGACATGAAGCGCCGGCCGGCGTCGTCGCGCTTCGACGACGAGCCGTGCTGACGAAACGACGGCACGCACCTGCACGGCGCTCCCTCACCGCCCCTCCTCCATCCCGCCCATCAGCGTCATCAATTGCTCGCGCAACCACCGGCTGCCCTGATCCTGATCGGCGCTGCGATGCCAGTAGCAGAAGTAGTCGAGCCCCGGCATCTCGAACGGCAGTTCGAGAATCCGCGCCGGATAGCGCCGCAGCAGCCGCAGCGGCGCCGTCAGCGCGAGATCGCCGCGCATCGCGATCAGCGGCGCGACCATGTAATGCTGCACGCGCATCTGGATGTTGCGGCGCAGCCCGAGTCGCGTCAGTTCCGCGTCGACGTGCCCGCTGCCCTTGCGGCGGCTCGATACGTGGATGTGGCCCATCGACAGGTAGTCGTCCATGGTCAGCGTGTCGCCCTTGAACGGGTGATCGTCGCGGATCATGCACGCGTAGCGGTCCTGCACGAGCAGCGCCTGGTGCAGGTGCGGATCGCCGATCAGCGGCGCGTCGATCGCGAGGTCGACCGACCCGTTCGCGAGCGCGGTCGCGACTTCGCGTCGATCCATCGTGTAGCTGCGCACGTGCATGCCGGGCGCATGCGTCTGCAGCAACTCGCCGAGCGCCGGCAGCAGCAGCGCTTCGGTCAGGTCGCTCATGCTGAGCCGGAATACGCGCTCGGACGAAGCCGGATCGAACACGTCGCCTTCGTGCGCGCTCGAATCGAGCAGTTGCAGCGCCTCGCGCACGCGGCCGACGATGTTCTCGGCCATCGGCGTCGGCATCATCCCGGCCGGCGTGCTGACGAACAGCGGATCGTTCAGCGTCTTGCGCAGCCGCGCCAGCGCGTTGCTGACGGCCGGCTGCGTGAGGTTCAGCACCTCGGCCGCGCGCGTCAGGTTGCGCTTGTTGTAGATCGCCTCGAATACGACGAACAGGTTCAGATCAATCTTCGAAAGGCGCATCGCCGGATCTCCTTGCCGAGATCTTACGGCGGGCGCCATTCGTTCGTCCACGTCGCCCCGCTCAGCCGCGCGGCGGCGGCGTCAGGTACGGCGTCGTCGCACCGGGCTCGCCGTCCTTGATCTCCATCCGCGCGATCGCCTGCAGGTGCACCTCGTCCGGGCCGTCGGCGAAGCGCAGCGCGCGGCCCCAGGTCCACAGGTCGGCCAGCGGCGTATCCGGGCTCAAGCCCGCTGCGCCGAATACCTGCATCGCGCGGTCGCACACGTCCGTATAAACGGTCGGCACGAGCGCCTTGATCATCGAGATTTCCTTGCGCGCGGCCTTGGCACCGACCTTGTCGATCATCCACGCGGCCTTCAGCACCAGCAGGCGCGCCTGGTCGATCTCGATGCGCGAGCGCGCGATCCATTCGCCGACGGTGCCGTGCCGGTTCAGCGGCTTGCCGAACGCGACGCGCGACTGCGCGCGGTCGATCATCAGCTCCAGCGCCAGCTCGGCCGCGCCGATCGAACGCATGCAGTGGTGGATGCGGCCCGGCCCGAGGCGCGCCTGCGCAAGCGCGAAGCCGCTGCCCTCCTCGCCGAGCAGGTTGCGCGCCGGTACGCGCACGTTGTCGAACGTGATCTCGCAGTGCCCTTCCGGCGCGTGGTGATTGACCACCGTGATGTTGCGCACGACCGTCACGCCCGGCGTGTCGCGCGGCACGAGGATCATGCTTTGCTGCTGGTGCGATTCGGCATCGGGATCGGTCTTGCCCATCACGATGAAGATCTTGCAGTTCGGATGCGCGGCGTTCGTGATGAACCATTTGCGGCCATTGATCACGTACTCGTCGCCCACGCGCTCGATACGCGTCGTGATGTTGGTCGCATCCGACGACGCGACGTCGGGCTCCGTCATCGCGAACGCCGAGCGGATCTCGCCGCGCAGCAGCGGCAGCAGCCACTGTTCGCGCTGCTCGGGCGTCGCGAACATGTGCAGCAGCTCCATGTTGCCGGTGTCCGGCGCGTTGCAGTTGAACACTTCCGACGCCCAGCTCACGCGCCCCATGATCTCGGCAAGCGGTGCGTATTCGAGGTTCGTCAGGCCCGTGCCCGGCTCGTCGTCCTTCAGGTGCGGCAGGAACAGGTTCCACAGCCCTTCCGCTTTCGCGCGCTCCTTCAGCTCCTCCATGAACGACACCGGATACCGGCCCGCGTGCACTTCGTCGTTCCACTGGCGGATGCGCGGCACGATGTGCGCGTCCATGAACGCGCGCACACGTTCGCGCAGCGCTTCCACTTTCGGGGTGTAGCCAAAGTCCATGATCGACTCCTCGAGATTGTCGTGATCCGTTCGTCCGGTTCAGAAGGCCGAGACGCCGCCGTCGACGGCGACGGCCTGCCCGGTCAGATAGGTGTTTTCCTTCGCGCACAGCATCAGCATCGCCGCGACGACTTCGTCGGGCCGGCCGAGCCGCTTCATCGGCGAGCCCTTTGCGAGAAAATCCTGGCGATCGCCGATATCGCCGTCGGTGACCATCGGCGTCGTGCTGTAGAACGGGCACACCGCATTCACGCGGATACCATGGCGCGCGTATTCGAGCGCGGCCGTCTTCGTGAGCCCGACCACCGCATGCTTCGACGCCGCATACGCGGCCAGCTTCGGCGCACCGCCGAGCCCGGCCATCGACGCGACGTTCAGGATCACGCCTTCGCGCTGCGCGAGCATCTGGCGGATCTGATGCTTCATCCCGAAGAACACGCCTTTCGCGTTCACCGCGAAGCTCAGGTCGAGATCGGCTTCGTCGGTGTCGATCAGTGCCTTCATCGGCGGTGCGATGCCCGCGTTGTTGATGCCGACGTCGAGCCGCCCGAAACGCGCGACGGCGTCATGCACCAGCACAGCGACGTCCGTTTCGACACGCACGTCGCAGCGCTGCGCGAGCACGTCGGCGCCGGCCGCGCGCAGCGGTGCGGCCACGCGTTCGAGCGCCTCGCCGTTCAGGTCGCCGAGCGCGAGCCGCGCGCCCATCGCGGCGAGTTCGCTCGCGAGCAGCGCGCCGAAGCCGCTCGCGGCGCCGGTGATCATCACGGTCTGGCCGGCATAGCTGTCGAGTTTCATCGCGTGCTCAGATCGTCAGGCCGCCGTCGACGACGATGCATTCGCCGTTCGTGTAGCTCGCCGCGTCCGACACCAGATACAGCACGGTGCCGGCCATTTCTCGCGGCTCCGCGTGGCGACGCAGCGGAATCTTCGCCTTCCACGTCTCGTAGATGTCCTTGTCGGCGAACAGCGCGCCCGCGAACTTCGTCTTCGTGAGGCCCGGCAGCAGCGCGTTCACGCGGATGCCGAGCGGCCCGCATTCCTTCGCGAACGCCTTCGTCATGTTGACGACGGCCGCCTTCGTGATCGAGTAGATGCCTTGCCGGTCGCCCGGTTGCAACGCATTCACCGACGCCGTGTTGACGATCGCGCCGCCGCCGTGCGTCTTCATCAGCTTGCCGGCCTCGACCGACATGAAGAAGTAGCCGCGAATGTTCACGTCGACGGTCTTCTCGTACGCGGCGAGATCGGTATCGAGGATGTGCCCGAAATACGGGTTCGCGGCCGCGTTGTTCACGAGGATGTCGAGGCGGCCGTGCTTGCCGCGGATGTGGTCGAACGTCGCGGCGATGTCCTCCAGACGCCCGACGTGGCACGCCAGCGCCTCGGCGCGGCCGCCCGCGGCGACGATCGCATCGGCCACGGCCCGGCAGTCGTCGAGCTTGCGGCTGGATACGATCACGTGCGCGCCCTGCGCCGCGAGCAGCTTCGCGATTTCCTCGCCGATGCCGCGGCTCGCGCCCGTCACCAGTGCGATCTTGCCCGTCAGGTCGAACAGGTTCGTTGCCATGTTGCTGTGCTCCTCCATTGATTGGAATGTCGTGCCGCCGCGCGGCGATGTCAGCGATGCGCGTCTATCACGCCGACGGCCATGTCGGCCAGCCGGCCGGCCATTTCGCCGACACGCAGCGCCTGCTCGCTCGATGCGTTTCCCTGCAGCGCGCGCGCCTTCACGCCCTGCGCGATCGCCGCGAGCCGGAAGAAACTGAAGGCGAGGTAGAAGTGCCAGTCGCGGATCGGCGCGATGCCGCGCAGCTCGCAGTAGCGCGCGACGAGCGCCGCTTCGTCCGGAATGCCGAGCGCCGCGCGATCCTGGCCCGCCAGCCCGCGCACCTGCCCGCCGGACGGCAGCCGCAGGCACATGCAGAAATACGCGAGGTCGGCGAGCGGGTTGCCGAGCGTCGACAGTTCCCAGTCGAGCACGGCCTGCACGCGATAGTCGTCACGCGCGAACATCAGGTTGTCGATCCGGAAATCGCCGTGCACCAGCGCCGGCCGGCCCGTGTCCTCGGGGCACGCTTTGGGCAGCCAGTCGATCAGCGTCTCCATCGCGTCGAGGCGCCCGGTTTCGGCCGCGCGATACTGCTTCGTCCACACGCCGATCTGGCGTTCGAAGTAGTTGCCCGGGCGGCCGTAGTCGGCGAGGCCCACCGCGTCGACATCGACGTCGTGCAGCGCGGCCATCGTCTGCAGCAGCGCGTCGTAGCAGGTCGCGCGCTCGGCCTTCGGCAGTTCCGGCAGTGCGGGATCCCAGAAAATCCGGCCATCCTCGAAACTCATCACGTAGAACAGGCTGCCGATCACGTCGCGGTCTTCGCAGAGGTGATACGGATGCGCGACCGGCACCGCGGTACCCGACAGCGCGCTCAGCACGCGGAATTCGCGGTCGACCGCGTGCGCGGATTTCAGCAGTTCGCCCGGCGGCTGGCGGCGCAGCACGTAGCGGCCGCTCTTCGCCTTCAGCAGGAAAGTCGGATTCGACTGGCCGCCGGCAAACTTCTCCATGTCGACCGGGCCTTCGAAGCCCGGCACGTGCGTTTCCAGATAACGCGTGAGGCGGGCTACGTCGAGTTGCGGGGAAGGGTTCGTCATCGTCGCGATCGTTCGTGGGTCAGCCGTAGGTCCGCAGCGCATGTCGTTCGGGATCCTCCAGATGCGGGATGCCGTTGAACGACGCGAGGTGGAACGCGTCGGCGTTGAAGAAAAACTGCGAAAGACTGCTGTTGCGGATCTGCAGGTTCAGCGCGATCGCGCTCGACGGCGGCGCCGCGAGCACCTGCTGCACGGTGACCGCGATCGGGCCGCCGGAGCTCACCGCCAGCACGCGCTGGCCGCCGCCGTGGCGGATCGCGGCGCGCGCGTCGGCCACGCGCTGCTGGAAACTGGCCCAGGTTTCGGGGGCCGCATCGCCGAGCTTGTCTTCGGTCCACAGGTGCAGCACCTGCCGCAGCGCGCGAAAGTGTTCCTTCATCGAGCCGGCCGCGAGCCGCGCGATCTCCGGGTAGTCGCTGGCGGCTGCCGCGAACAGCCCGTGGAAATCGTATTCGTTCAGGCCCGGATGGCGGTCGACCGCGACGCCTTCGCGGCCCATCCCGCGCAGGATCGCGGCGACCGTCTGCGCATGGCGGTTCATCGTGCCGCAGATCACGCGGTCGAACGTCAGGCCCTGCCGCGCGAAGTATTCGCCGAGCCAGACGCCCTGCTGGTCGCCCGCAGCGGAAAGCCGGTCGTAGTCGTCGGTGCCGAACGACGCCTGCCCGTGCCGTACCAGAAAGAGTTCAGCCATTGCGCTCGCCTGAGGAAAACCGAAGGCCCAGCATAGCGACCGGGCATACATTTTTGAAATTTATTTTCTGAATCGATCGGTATTCATCGCATGAATTCGCGGAATTCGAACAATGCGCTTGCACCGACTTTCACCGGCACCCGCGTCGCGGCACGCGAATTGCGTCGGCGCATACCGTGTCGAATAAATCCAGGAGGGATGCGATGCTCGGTACGATCCTCATCATCGTTCTGATTCTGCTGCTCATCGGAGCATTTCCTTCATGGCCGCATAGCCGAAGCTGGGGTTATTGGCCATCGGGGACCGTCGGGCTGATCGTCGTCATTGTCGTGATACTTGTGCTGCTCGGTCGCATCTGAGTACGGACGCGCGTGCCGCTGGATGGGCACGCGCGTTCCGTCCCGGCGTGTCGATCCGGCCGCCGTAACGTCCGCCGTGTCTTCTTTACACGCGAAAGTAAGCCGTAACGGAAAGCCCGGCCGCACGGCCCGTTTGGCCTGTTTGGCCCGCGCTTATTCGCGCGTCCACCCGTTCTCGTAAAGCTGGCCCGCCAGCACGCCGAGGCGCGACGCGAGGATGTAGTTCTCGCCATCCTCGATCAAGGCCGAGCGCACGTCGCGGAACAGCTTCTCGATCGGGAATTCACGCGTGGTGCCGTTGCCGCCGAACAGCTGGAATGCCTCGTGCGTGATCTTCATCGCCTCCTCGGTCACGCTCACCTTTGCTTGCGCGGTCGCATACGGATGGCTTTGCGGCGACATCCGCGAGAACGCGAGGCTGCGGCGCGCGATCGCGCGCGCCATCTCGAGCCGGCGCAGCATCTCGCCGATGCGCAGGTGCGTCATCTGGTGATCCATCAGCAGCGCGCCGCCCTGCTTGCGCTCGTGGCAATACGCGAGCGCCAGTTCGAACGCGGCCCGCGCCGCGCCGACGAACACCTGGCACATGTGCGTGCCCGCATACGACCACGTCGATGCGAGGTTGCCGAGATAGTCGTCCTTCAGCGCGATCGCGAAGCGCTTCGGTACCTTCACGTTGTCGAAATAGATCTCGCCCTGCGGCAGCGAGCGCTGGCCGATCTTGTCGAGCGGCTTGCCGCGCGACACGCCGGGCAGATCGAGCGGCAGGATCATCGCGATGCCGTTCGTGAACGCGCTGCGCTCGCCTTCGCCGTAGAAGCCGTCGCCGTAGTCGGCCGCCATGTACGCGAGCGCGACCTGCGCGACCGAGCCGTTCGAGATCCACGCCGAGCTTTGCCCGTTGATCACGATCTCGTCGGCGCCGACCTTCGCGGTCACGTTGCCGACCGGTTGCCGGCCGTTCCCGGCGAGCTCCTGCCGATACAGGATCGCCGCATCCGACCCGCGATCGGGCTGCGTGTTCATCCAGCAGCCGACCTTGCCCGCGCACATCTCGATCAGTTCGGCGTTGCCGACCGTGTGCGCCATCATCAGCGGCATCGTGGCCGCGCCGATCGACACGGCGAGGCCCGAATCGCCCCAGCCGAGTTCCTCGCCGATCAACGACTCGATGCGCACGGCCGTCTCCGGCGGAAACTGCGCGATCAGTTGCGGATCGAGCCCGAGCTTCGCGCTCTCGACGATCGCGGCCCAGTACGGCGAGCCCGGGGCGATCACGTCCTCCGCCGTCATCCGGTCGAGCTCGCGGCCGATCGGCCGCAATACGTCGCGCGCAAAACGATGAACCGTGTGCTGGATTGCGCGTTCCTCTTCGCTCAGCGGCGTCTCGAAGCCGGTCATGCCGACCGCGGGCAGCGCCGCGGACTTGTTCAGACGAATCATCTCCGTTCTCCTCCTGGACTCGAATCATGTCGGCCCGGCAGCGGACGCGCCCGGCCATCCCACATCTAGTAATACATACCAAACATAGGTCATCATGACAAACACAGGAAGCAAAAAAAAGACAGGGTATTCCCCTGTCCCGGTTCGCTTGGCCGCTGCAGGCTCGTGCGGTTACTTGCCGGCCGGAACCATCAGCGTGCCGTAGGCGATCGCGCGCGACGTCGCAAGGAAATACGCTTCGAGCGCCGGCGTCTGCCGCCCGGTGCCGTACTGCATCGCGAGGCCGTCGGCCAGCGCGATCAGCATCGTCGCCGCATGCCGGCTATCGGCCGCGCTGAACGCCGGATTGACGGCGCGCAGCAGTTGCGCGAGGTCGCGCGTCAGCGTCGTGTACCACTCGTCGTAGAGTTTGAAACACTCGGCATCGGTAGCCGCAAACGACAGCAAATGCCGGAACAGTGCGTTGTACTTGGCATCCTTCGCGTCGGCGATCGAGCGCTGCATGATCTCTTCGAACACGTCGCGCGGGGACGCTTCGCTGCTCATCGCGCGCTTCATGTCGTCGAGATAGGTGTCGATGACCGGCTCGATGACGGCCCGCAACACGGCGATGCGGGTCGGGAAGTAGTACTGCAGATTGCTGACGCTGATGCCTGCGGCCGCGGCAACCGCGCGCTGCGAGAATTCCAGCGGGCCGCCGTCGAGCAGCAGCTTGCGTGCGACGCGAATGATCGTGTTGCGCGTGCGCAGACCCTGCGCCCGCAAGCCGTCGGTGTTGCCCGTTGCGGCGGTGGGAGTCGAGGTGCGTCGCTTTCTCGTGCTGCGCGGCTCGTTGGACACTGTCATCGTGCTCGTCGTGAAGATGGCGTTTCGGCTTCGTCGAATGGACGCTCCGTCCCTTACGGAGCGCCAACGACTATACCCGATGCGAGCTGCATTTTCCATCGAGCCGCCCCTTCCGTCGGGGGGCCCGGCCGGATGCGCGTTTTCGCGTCGCGACGATCGCATGCGCCGCTACATCGTCCGCACCTTGCGATTCACGCGTTCGTCGAGCAGGTTCGCGACGCCGAGCATCGCGGTCATCGCACACCACCGCAGCGGCTCGGGCGGCACCGAAGGCGTCTTGTGCGTCAATGCGTCGAGCAGCGGCGATCGCCCGTCGTGAATGCGCTCGGCCAGCACGCGGCCGATCAGCGATTGCGTGCCGACGCCGTGCCCCGAGCACCCGGCCGTGTAGAACACGTTGCCGTGCGCGCCGGCCGCGCCGACCACCGGCAACGCATCGCCCGCGAACGAGATGTAGCCGCTCCAGCATGCGCGCACCGGCACGTCGCCGAGTTGCGGAAAGCGCGCGTGCAGCGTCTTCAGAAGCGCGCGATACGTGTCGCCGTCCGGCACGTTCGGCGTCTGCGAGCCGTAGACGTAATGCAGCCGCTTGGTCGTCAGCAACAGCGTGTTGCGCGCGGTCAGGCGATGGCTCTCCATCGTCAGATGCGGCGTGACGATGCCCTCGCGATTCGGCCAGCCGAGCGCCTCGAGCTGCGCGTCGGACAGCGGCTCGGTCTCGAGCGCCGATACGCGCAGCGGCATCACCTTGTCGGCGAGCAAGCCGAGTTGCGGCGTGTACGCGTTGGTCGCGAGCACCAGCACCGGCGCACTCGCGCTGCCGCGTGCGGTGCGCACGCGCACCGTCTCGCCGGCGTCGAATTCGAGCAGCGCGGTGTTCTCGTAAAGTCTCACGCCGGCCGCGAGCGCAGCCCGCCGCAAGCCCGTCACATACTTGCCGGGATCGAGCGTGCCGCCGCCCGGCACGTACGCGCCGAACAGGAACGCCGGCGGAATCCCGCGCTCGCGCATCGCCGCGCCATCGAGAAACTCCGCAGGCGAGCCGAGTTCGATCCCGATGGCCATGCTCTCGCGCAGGCGCTTCCCCTGCGACGGATGCACGCCCGCGCGAATGATGCCCGACGCGCGGTAGTCGCAGTCGATCGCGTATTCGGCGAGCTTGCGTTCGACGTACGCGACGCCTTCGTCGTAGAAGCCGACGATCCGCTTCGCCTGTTCGTGGCCGACCCGCTTGAGAAACAGCTCGTATTCGAGCCCCTGGCCGCCGGCGAGATAGCCGGCGTTGCGCCCGCTCGCGCCGAAGCCCGCGAACTCGCGTTCGAGCACGACGACGCTCGCGCCGCGCGCGGCCAGTTCCAGCGCGGTCGACAGGCCGGCAAAGCCCGCGCCGACGACGATCGCGTCCGCCTGCACGTCGCCTTCGAGCGCCGGTTGCGCACGCTCGGGCGGCTCGATCCAGCCGCCGACGGGGCGATATTTCCGCAACGCGGCGTCGGCGCGAATGCCCTCGCCCCAGCGCGCGAGCGGCCCGCCCGCATCGGTGCCCGCCGCCTGCATCGCCGCTGCCGAACCGACCCCGCCCGACGCCGGTCGCGTTGCCTGCCCTGCCTGCGCTACTTGCCCGAGCGCCATTGCGCCGTGTGCGTCGCCCATGTCCGTCTCCGTCAATCCCTGCTGAGAATGTGAATCGCCAGTGCCGCCTCTTCGACGCCCTGCAAGCCACCGCCGTTTTCCTGGATCGCATGACGCGCGCCGTCCACCTGCCGTGCGCCCGCTTCGCCGCGCAACTGCGTGACCAGTTCGTATAACTGACCGATGCCGGTCGCGCCGAGCGGATGCCCCTTCGATTCGAGGCCGCCGGACGTGTTGATCGGGATGCGCCCGCCGAGCGTGAACTCGCCGCGCTCGGCGGCCGGACCGCCTTCGCCGAGCGGCACGAAGCCGAGGTTCTCGGCCTGGATGATTTCACCCATCGCCGACGCGTCGTGCACTTCGGCCACGTCCATGTCCTCCGGCCCCACGCCGGCCTGCTCGTACGCCTGGAATGCGGCGAGCCGGCCGATGTGCTTGTGCGGCTCGTCGATGCGCCGCCGCGTGAAGCTGCGGATCACGCTCGCGGCGATCCGGATGCAGCGGCTGCGGTCGGCGCCGATGCGTTCCAGCCCTTCTTCCGTACAGAGGATCGCGGCCGCCGCGCCATCCGACAGCGGTGCGCACATCGGCAGCGTGATCGGGTACGTGATCGGTGCGGCCGCCAGCACCTCGTCGATCGTGAACGGCTGTCGGAACTGCGAGTACGGGTTGTGCACCGAATGCCCGTGGTTCTTCGCCGACACGGCGGCGATCTGCCGCTGCGTCGTGCCGTACGTGCGCATGTGATGCCGGCACAGCGCCGCGTAGATCTTCATGAAGCGGCTGTACGGGCGGTCGGATTCCGAGCCGGGCGGCGGCTCGATTCCTTCGCCGAGCCGCGCGAGCATCGCGAAATTCTCGTCGACGCGCGACACGTCCCAGCCGGCCTCGAACAGCGCGAACGATTTCGCCTTGTCCGCGACGTTCATCTTTTCCGCGCCGAGCGCGAGCGCGACGTCGCATGCGCCCGACTGCAACTGCCGCACGGCGAGGTGCACGGCCGTACTGCCCGACGCGCACGCATTCTCGACGTTGAACACCGGAATGCCTTCGAGGCCGATCTTGCTGAACACGACCTGGCCGGGAATCGACAGCTGCCCCTGCAGCGCGCCGTTGGTGATGCCCGCGTAGAACGCGGCGCGGATCGCATCGGCGTGGCAGCCGGCGTCCCGCAATGCGCGCTGCAGCGCCTCTCTCGCCAGATCGTCGAGGCTGCGCTCGAGATGCCGGCCGAACACGGTCATCGCGATGCCGGCGATGTAGATGTTGCTCATCGTATGGAATCCGTATGAATCAGGTTCAGATCCTGCGTTGCTGGCCTTGCCAGTACCGTTCGCGCAGGTCCTTCTTCAGCACCTTGCCGGCCGTGCTGCGCGGCAGCGCGGCGACGAAGTCCACGCTCTTCGGCGCCTTCACCGAGCCGAGCTTCTCCTTGCACAGCGCGACGAGTTCTTCGGCGCTCACCTGCTGCCCGGCGTTGAGCTCCACCACGGCCTTCACCGCCTCGCCCCACTTGTCGTCGGGCACGCCGATCACCGCGCAGTCCTGCACGGCCGGATGCGCCCAGATCACCTGCTCGATCTCGCTCGGATAGACGTTGAAGCCGCCGCTGATGATCATGTCCTTCTTGCGGTCGGTGATGTGCAGATAGCCGTCGCGATCGAGATGGCCGATATCGCCGGTGTGCAGCCAGCCGTCGACGATCGTCTCGGCCGTCTTGTCCGGCGCGCGGTAGTAGCCCTTCATCACGAGATCGCCGCGCACGCAGATCTCGCCGGTCTCGCCCTGCTTCAGCAACTCGCCGCGCTCGCCGACGATCTCGACGCGCACCAGCGGATTCGGGCGGCCGACCGACGCGAGTCGCGTGTCGGGCGCCAGCTTGCCGTCGACGAAATGCTCGGCCGGCGTCAGGTACGAAATCGACGCGGGCGCCTCGGTCTGCCCGTAGCCGCCCGTCATCACGGGGCCGAACACGTCGATCGCGCGCTTGAGCTTCTCGACCGACATCGGCGCGGCGCCGTACAGGAAGTAGCGCAGCGACGAGAAATCGACCTGCTCGATGCCGGGGATATCGAGGAGCCGATAGATCACGGTCGGCGGCAGGAAGAATTCGGTCACGCGATGCTTGACGATCGCGCCGAGCAGCAACGCCGGGTCGGGCTTCGGCAGCACGACCACCGTGCCGCCGCGCGCGGTGCACGGCAGCGACATCATGCCGGCCGTATGCGTCATCGGCGCCGCGGCAAGATTCACGGGGCGCACATCGTCGTACGTCATCGCGATCATGAATTGGGCGAAGTACGTCTGCAGCGAACGATGCGTGTTCATCACGCCCTTCGGCGCACCCGTCGTGCCGCCCGTGGCCGACAGCGCGACGACGTCGTCCATCGCGTAATCGACGGCTGGCTGCGTCGCCGGCTGGCGCTCGCTCCACGCGGCCAGCGACGGCGCCCACGGCAGGTCGGCGTCGAGACACACCCACAGCCGGATCTTCGGCAGGCTCGGCCGCAGCGCATCGATCGCGTCCGCGAACGCGCGATGGAAAAACAGCACTTCGCAGTCGAACGCATCGAGCACGTATTGGTTCTCGGCCACCGCGTTGCGGCCGTTCACCGGGATGTACGCGAGCCCGGCGCGCCACATCCCGAGCGCGCAGCTCCAGCCGATCACGTCGTTGTCGGCCCACACCGCCGCCTTCGCCTCCTTCGCGAAGCCGGCGGCGAGCAGCCCGTTGGCGATGCGGCACGACAGCTCGCCGATCTCCTGGAACGTGTAGTTGCGCTCGTCCTGGATGTACGCGATGCCGTCGGGATTGAGCCGCCACCCGCGGTCGTAGAAATCGATAATGGCCATGTCACAAGTTCCGTTGGATCTGTACCGATGCGGCGGCGGCCGTCACAGTTGCGTGACCGTCGCGCGAGCGAGCCCGCGCTGTTCGAGGAAGCCGAGCAGGTAGCGATGGCCGAATGCCTTCGAGCCGGACGCGAAGCCCGTGCGCGCGATATCGCCGTCGAGCAGCTTCAGCACGCCGGCCGCATGAATCGCGCCCGTCGAGATGTACGGCGTGACGCCGTGCACGGTCGCGCGCACCGCCGCGAGTTGGCCGCGGCCGATCGCGAAATCGACGCTGCGCTGGATCGTCGTGCGCTCGCGCGGCGGCATCGTCGGCGTGGTCGACGCGACGACCTGCTTCAGCACCTCGTCCTGCTGCTCGCGCGGCAAGTGCTTGTATTCGGCTTCCCACTTCTGCCCGAACTGGTGCACCAGCTTCATCACGTTGTTGTCGTAGAAGCCCACGCACGAGATGCAGCTGCGCACGCGCGCATCGTGCTCGAAATAGACGGGCAGCGACGTGCCGCCCCACGGCAGGCAGAACACCGGCTGCATCAGCTCGGGCGTCGCGACGGTGAACGACGCGTCCGCGGCGTGCGGCACGAGCGCCTTCTCCCACAGGTAGCAGGACTCGTGGCGGGCGCCGTCGAAGATCGTCGCGGTCGAGCCGATGCTCACGCCGGCCGCACCGCGCGGGCCGCGCGTCAGCGTGGCCGTCTCCAGCGCATCGATGCCCGGCGTTTCGAGCGCGAGCTCGGCGGCGATCTCGGCGAACGTGTACATGTAGGCGTTCGACGACGACACCAGCAGGCCGGCCTGGCGATACTGCTCGCCGAATTCGTCGCGCACCGCACGGATGTACGACTGCTCGCCGGTCGTATCGAGGTGGTGGCAGCCGGCCTTCAGCGCGGCCTCGACGCCGACGAGCCCGAAGCTCGAGAACGGTCCGACCGTGTTGCACACCACCTTCGCACCGCGGAAAGCCTTCACGAGCGCATCGACGTCGTGCTCCGCTTCGATGATTTCGTATTGCGCGGATTCGAGCCGCACGACGCGCTGCGCCATCATTTCCTTCGCGCGGCCCGCATTGCGCGCGACCGCCGTGAACGGGATGTTCTGGTCGATCAGCCAGTCCATGATCAACATGCCGGTGTAACCGCTTGCGCCATAAACGACGACGGGGTGCTTAGCCATGGTTGTCTCCTGAAACGTGAGTTGTCGAGAACCGGTTCGGTTCGAGGTCGGGTACTGCTGCTTCGTATCCGGCGCGTCCTTTTGTAGAACACATTACCAATCTTAGGTCACTATGACAAAGTAAAAGGCAAAGAAAAAGGCAGGGTATTCCCGGCCCCGACGCGTTTTGCGCATCATTTCGCCGCTCCGCCCGGCGACAGACCGGCCAGATAATGCGCAACGGCACGCGTGTCGTCGCCCGACAACGTCGCGGCCAACGCGTTCATCGCACCGGTCGGATCGTGCCGCTCGCCCGAGCGGAACGCCGCCAGTTGCGCTTCCAGGTAAAACTGCCCCTGGCCGGCGAGGCGCGGGGCCGAATCCTTACCCGTCAGCGCCGCGCCGTGACACGCGCGGCAGCTTCGCGCGTCGACCAGCGCCATCCCGCGCTTGTCGAGCGCTGAGTCGGCCGGCACGGGTTCGTTGCGCGCCGGTGCCTGTCGCGCGAAGTAGGTCGCCAGCGCGTCGATCTTCGCGTCGTCGAGTTCGCGCGAAAGCGGCCCCATGTACGCGTTGCTGCGCTGGTCCGTGGCGAACGCGCGCAATTGCGCGGCGATATACGGGGCCGGCTGGCCGGACAGCGACGGATACCACGCGTTCTGCGACTGTCCGTGCGCGCCGTGGCAGAAGAAGCACGTCTCCTGAGGCTGCGGCCACGCGCCGCCGTTGGCCTTGTCGGCTTCGCCGATCGCGGCCATCGCCTTCTGGTAACGCATGCCGTCGACGAGGTCCGGTCCGTACAGCACGCCGGCCGCCACGCCGCCCGCCAACAGCAGCGCCGCGCCGATCATCCAGGTTCGTTTCACTCAGGCCTCCCCGCCGCGGCCGGCCAGCTTGCCGAGCGCCTGCAACGCCGCGCGATGCCCGGAGCGCACCGCGCCGTCCATCGCGCCGGGCCACAGGTCGGCCGTCTCGGTGCCCGACCAGATCAGCCGGCCGGCCTCCGGCCGCAGGAACTTGCCCCATTTCGTCCAGAAGCCGGGCGGCAGCGGGTGGATGCACTGCAGCGTCCACGGATCGACGCGGCCCCAGTCGTAGTCGTGGAACTGCGTCGGATGCAGCGCCTTGTCGCCGAGCGCACGCGCAAAGATGGCCGACAGCGTTCGCTCGGCCGCCTTCGGTTCGGCCGGCAGCGCGCCCGGCGCGACGAACGCGGCGAGCACGCCCACCGAGCCGTCCGGCGGCGAGTTGTCGTACGCCATGAACACCGGGCCGCCGACCTCGAAGATCTGTCCGTTGTAGCCGTCGTCGCGCCAGAACGGCCGGTCGTACACGTGCACCGTCTTGCGCATCGGCGCATTCGCCGGCCAGTTCCGCTGCAACTGCGCGCGCCCCTCCGGCAGCGGCGGATCGAACACGATCTGCTGACACAGCGCCGGATTGAGCGCGACGATCACGCGCCGCGCGCGCAGCACGCCGCGATCGGTCTGCACGTCGACCACGTCGCGATCCCAGCCCGAGATCTTGCGCACCGGGCAGGACAGTCGCACCTTCGCGCCGAGTTCGCTCGCCATCCGGAGGCTCAACACCTGCGAGCCGCCGACGAAGCGCGTTTCCTGTGCGCCGCCCGTGGTCGATTCGAGCTTCGCGTAGTCGCAATCGGCGCTGTTGATCATCGACAGGTAGTGCAGCAACCCGAGCTGCGCCGGTGCGCCGCCGAGCGACAGCTTTGCCGCGAGGCCGAGGAAGTAGCCGTCCTCGTAGGTCACGCCCTGCTTGAGCAGCCAGTCGCCGTAGGTGAGCTTGTCGAACTCCGCCGCGCGCTGCGCGGTCCACGGTTCGCGCGACGGCACGCCGCGTGCGAGTGCGCCGAGCTTCGCGCCGATCGCGTCGTCGCCGCCCGAGCCGCCGTGGAAATCCTGGGCGACGCGCGTGTCGCCCGCCAACACGACGGTCTTGCCCGCGTAATACGTCGGGAACGTATCGACCCCGAGTTCGCGCGCGAGATCGGCGATCGCCGTCTGCCCCGGGCCAATCCACTGGCCGCCGGCTTCGGACACCACGCCACGGCCGAGGTCGTGGTTGTAGGTCCGTCCGCCGACGCGATCGCGCGCCTCGACCACGACGAACGATTCGCATCCGGCGCGCTTCAGGTCGCGCGCGGCGGTCAGCCCCGCGAGCCCTGCACCGATGACGACGACATCGAACACGCCGCGATCGGCCGATGCCGACGCCGCGCCTTCGGCGAACGACACCTCGCCGGCGGCGAGCGACGCAGCGCCCGCGGCTGCGCCCGCGGCCGCAGCGCGCAATATCCGCCGCCGGGCCTGCATGTCCGGCTTGTGCTTGCGATTCATTTCAACGGCTCCATGTTTCCTCGTTTTTCTCGATCGATTCGACTCATGGCGCGGCCAGCACGCCATCCTGCGAAAACAGCACCGGCTTGCCGCGCGCGTCGATCAGCGCGGCGGTCAGCGTCGCGCGATCCGCGCGCTGCGCGACGTCGAACGGGCCGCCTGCCACGCGCTGCGTCAACACGAGGCCGTCCAGCCCGACGCCGGTCAGGCCGCCACCGGTCGCGACGAGATCGGTGATCGAGCTGCGCGTGCCGGTGTGCTGCGCCGCCCACGTCGCGCCGCCGTCGCGGCTCTCGAACAGGCTGCCGAGCAGCCCGCCCACCACGATCCGCCCGTCCGGCATCGCGACGCCAGACCACAACGTGCCCTTGCCGCCCGTCGGCAGATAGGTCCAGTTCGCGCCGCCGTCGGCCGACTTGAGCACCATTCCCTGTTCGGAGACGATGTAGAGCGCCTGCGCGGCGTCGGCGAACACGTGATAGAGGTTGCGGTCGGCCTTGCCGCCGCCCGGCGGCTTCGGCAGCGTCGTGCGCGCCCACGTCTTGCCGCCGTCGTGCGTCTGCAGCATCAGCGACCACAGGCCGACGGCAACGCCGTCCCGCGCGTTCGTGAACAGCACCGAGAACAGCGGCTGATCGACCGACGTATCGAGCCGTTGTGTGACCCACGTGTCGCCGCCGTCGTCGGTCGCGAGAATCGCCCCCCACTGGCCGACGGCCCAGCCGTGCTTCGCGTCGGCGAACGACACGGCCGACAGCGTCGCCGATACCGGCACGCGTCGCGCTTGCCGCCAGGTCTTGCCGTCGTCGTCGGACAGCAGCACGATGCCGTGCTCGCCGACCGCGACGATCCGCGCGCCGGCGCGCGCCGCGTCCATCAGCATCCGGTGCGTCGGCGCGGCCCATGCATGCGCGGGCTTCGCGGCCCAGGCCGCCACCGTTCCGTCCTGCGGTTGCGCAAGGGCCGCGGCGGCCGCGCAGAGCGCGGTACAGGCAACGAGTGTCTTGATCATCGATGAACCTCCGTGGTGGTATGCGCGGGCATCAGTGGCTGAACAGCGCCGACCAGCCGGCATGCGCGACGCCGAGCGCGACGACGGGGGGCTTGTCGGCACCCTGCTCGGCCGCCGTCTGACGTCCGGCGTCGCCGTCATTCGACGACGGAGCCGCAGCCGTTTCGTCACCCGTCGCGTGACGCACGCTGACGCGTTTCACGTCGGTCGAGAACGCGTGGGCCGGCGCAGGCTGCTGCGCGGCCGTTTCATGAAAGCGTGCGAAGGCGGCCGCCGCGAGGCAAAGCGTGCCGCAAACAGCGAAGGTCTTGACCATGACCGTATCTCCGTCGGAATGTTCGTCGGCTTCAGTGGCTGAACAGGCCCGGCGCGCGAGCCGGCTTGCGGCGCGGGAACCAGCGCTCGAGCAGCGACGCGAGCGCGGGCAGCGCGGTCATCGCCATCACCAGGTTCACGATGAACATGAACGCGAGCAGCTTGCCCATGTCGGCCTGGAACTTGAGCGCCGAGAAGCTCCACGTCGCGACGCCGATCGCCAGCGTGATCGCAGTGAAGATCGTGGCCACGCCCACTTCGAGCATCGCGTGCTGCACGGCCTTCACGATGTCCTGCCCGCCTGCGAGATGCACCTGCAGCCGGTTGTAGATGTAGAACGCGTAATCGACGCCGATCCCCACCGCCAGCACCATCACCGGCAACGTCGCGACCGTCAGCCCGATCTGCAGTTCCTTCATGAACCAGTAGCCGATGAAGGTCGCGACCGACAGCGGTACGCAACAGGCGAGCATCGCGCGCCAGTCGCGATAGGCGAGGAACACCAGCACCAGGATCGCCGCATACACGTAGAGCATCATCGGCAGCTCGCTCTTCTCGACTTCGTCGTTCGTCGCGGCGAGCACGCCCGCGTTGCCCGCGGCCAGCCGCACCGTGATGCCCGGGAACGGATGCGATGCGCGGTATTGCTTCACGTCGTCGAGGATGCGGTTGATCGTCGTCGCCTTGTGGTCGGTCAGGAACAGGTGCACGGCCGTCATCCCGCAGTCGCGGCTCATGAAGCCCTTCACGCGCGACACGTCGACCGACACCGCGCCGTAGTTCTCGGGCGCGATCGGCACGACGTTCATCTTCGGGAAGTCCTCGTTGTAGCCCTGGTTGTACGCGCGCAGCATCGCCGAGTACGACTGCACCGACACGACGCCCGGCTCGGTCTTCATCGCCGCCGAAAAGTCGTCCTCGTACAGCCCGACCGCCGGGTTGTCGCACGCGTTGCCGGTCGATTCGATCGCCACCGTCAGCCAGTCGAGGCCCATGTCGTAGTTGCCGGCGATCGACGTCGCGTCGCGGTTGAAGCGCGCGTCCGCGCGCAGCTCCGGCGCGCCCGGCTGCAGCGTGCCGATCACGCGGTCGCGGCTCTGCCACGCGGCGAGCGCGAAGATCGCCACCGTCAGCGCGACGGCGACGCCTGCGACCTTCGGCTCCGCCACGCGGGCGAGCACACGCAGCGGCTTCGCACGTTGCTGCGCGCGCTTCAGCGAAGCGTCCGCATAGGTTTTCGTGAAGTTGAAGCACGATGCCGCGACGGGCAGCAGGATCAGGTTCGTCACGATCTTGTACGCGACGCCGAGCGACGCGGTGATCGCCAGTTCGCGCACCATCGGGATCGGGATCAGCAGCAGCGTGATGAACGACACGAACGCAGTAATCAGCGCGAGCACGCCGGGGACCAGCAGGCCGCTGAAGCTGTGGCGCGCCGCATCGAACGAACTCCGCCCGTGCGCGATCTCGCGGACGATGAAGTTCACCTGTTGCACCCCATGCGACACGCCAATCGCGAACACGAGGAACGGCACGAGCACCGCGAGCGGATCGAGGCCGAAACCGAGCAGCTTCAACGTGCCGAACTGCCACACGAGCGACGTGAGCGAGCACGCGACCAGCAGCACCGTGAAGCGCACCGAATGGCAGTACCAGTACACCGCAAGCGTGGTCAGCAAGAGCGCGATCGCGCAGAAGCCGAGCACGGCCGTCGCGCCGTCGGCGATATCGCCGATCTGTTTCGCGAAGCCGATGATCTGGATCTCGTAGCCGGCATCCTCGAATGGCTTGCGGATCTTGTCTTCGAGCAGGCGATTGAACGCGACGTAGTCGAGCACCTGGCCGGCGCTGTCGCGCTCGTTCAGCTCGGCCGTGATCATCGCGCTGTCCTCGCCGTGCGACACGAGCGTGCCGACGTAGCCGCCGAGCGTCGTGGCGCGGCGCACGCGCGCCACGATGTCGGGCGTCAACTGGTCGGGCGTGATCGTGCCCGGGATAATCGGCTCCGCACGAAACCCCTCGTCGGTCACTTCGTTGACGAACGCGTTCGGCGTCCACAGCGATCGCACACCGATCCGGTCGACGTTCGGCAGGTACGTGACGGCCTGCGTGACGTCGTACAGCCGCGTCAGCCCCTGCTTCGACCAGATCGAGCCGTGCTTCGCGCGCACGACCACCGTGATCCGGTTCGCGCCGAGCAGGTCGTTGCGGTATTGCTGGAACGTGCGGATGTACTCGTGCCCGATCGGCATCTGCTTGTCGAAGCCGGCATCCATGCGCAGTTGCACGGCGAACACGGCCATCGCGACGGTGAACAACGCGATCGCCGCGAGCACGATCGCGCGGTGACCGAAGAAAAGCCTTTCCAGGCGACTGACCAGACGATTGAGCACGACGTTACCCCTTCATGTATTCCGGTGGCGTACGCCACCTGCCGGTTGCTATCCGCCGCCGTCAGAAATTCCGCGTGACGAACAAGCCGACGAAATTGCGGTCCGCATAAGGCTGGCCCACCGTGTTGTGGCCGCCCCAGAACGCGGTGAAGTTGATGCCGGCCTGCCAGTTCGGCGGGTTCTGGTTGAACAGCACGTAGACGTTCAGCGACTTCGCGCCCTGCATGTAATTCGCGGTGAAGGTCGGCGTGTAGCCGTACAGGCCGGTCGAGAACGTCACGCCCGGCGTGACCTGCCAGCCGGGAATCAGCGAGCCGTCATAGGTCCAGTTGAAGTCGATCGTCGCGCCCACCGAGCTCGACGTACCCTGGCCCATCCCGATCGGATAGCCGGCCGCCGACCCGTTGTTCAGCCACGGCAGGTAGCCGGTCTGCGGCACCTGCGTGACGGTCTGCCCGCCGACCGTGCGGGTGACGCCGCTCGAGCTCAGCCCCGGGTAGTAGATCCACGTCAGTTCCCACGTCAGCGCGGCCGAATCGGCGCCGAGCAGTTTCAGGAACGGGTACTCGCTGCGCGTGAGCGCGAGCAGCCCGTTGATGTCGTACTGGAACTTCTTCTTGTCGACCCATTGCGGGCAGTCCACGCCCGCCACGCCGTTCGTGTTCAGGTCGAGCGGGCCGCCCGCGCCATAGCAGCTCGACAGCGCGACCGCGTCGCGCGGACGGTACGACAATTCGGTGCCGATTGCCCACGGCCCGACGCCGAAGTTCGCGCTGACGCCGAACAACTGGCGCCGGCCGAGATACGACCATTGCTCGGTGCCGTTCGCGAGCGACGCGAGCACCGGCGACTTGTCGGTGTAGTTCAGGTAGTAGAACGCGAAGTTCGCGTCGAACGCGCGCGGCGAATAGTTGAACTTCACGCCGAACTGCGGGCGGTATTTGGCCGGCAGAGTCGTCGTGCTCGGCAGGCCGATATCGTTGAACGGCGGCCCGGCGTAGGTGCCGTTCACGAGCCCGTTCCTGATCGCGTTGAGCGTGTCCTGGTTGCCGGCCGCGCCCGATCCGCCGATCGCGTTGGCGATCGTGCCCGCGCTCGGGCCGGTCACGTTCAGGTTGTTCGTGTTGATCGTGAACGGTTCCGCGCCGCGGCCGAAGCCGTTCGTCACCGACCAGTACGACCCGACCGGCGGGTAGCGGTTGCCGTTCCACTGGAACTGGTAATACGCTTCGGTACTGAACCCGTGCGAGAGGTCGGCCGCGAAGCTCGCCATCGGCGCGGGCAGCAGCGCCTGCTTGAGCTGCGAGCCGGGAATCAGCAGTTTCTGCGCATCGATCGAGTTCGTCGCGTTGATGCCGCTCTGCGCGAACATGCTCTCGCCCCAGTTGATCACCTGGTTGCCGAGCCGCACGTGCGCGTTGCGCCCGCCGATCGTGAAATCCTTCTGCGCCCACAGGTCGAGCAGCTGCGCGTTGTAGACGACCTGCGCGGCCGCCGTGCTCGACAACGGCGTGCGGTTCGTGTTCCGGGCCATGAAGTCGTACATGCCCGTGCCGCGCACCATGAACTTCAGCCCTTCGCCCGGCATCTTCAGCAGCAGCTCGCTGGTCGCGCTGACGTAAGTGCTGAACGGCTGGCCCTTGCGATAGTTCAGATCGCCGTCGTCCGCGTAGCCCCATTGGTTCGTGTTCGCACCCGCACCGCAGCCGAAGGCGTTCGGGTCGCCGGTGAGCGAGCAGCTCGGGTTTTTGGTCCGGATGCCGGCGCCCGCCGTCAGGTTCGTCACCCACGAGCCCTGCACGGCGCCGCCGCCCGCCGTGAAATCGTACGCATACGCGCTCGACGTCGCGGCGCCCGCCATCGCCAACGATACCGTAGTATTCCTGAACAATCGTGCCGGTTCCATGATACGCCTCCGCCCCTGTTCGATGCCGGCGCACGATCGTTGCGCGCGCCGGTCCTTGTATCCGTCAACCGGTTTACGTCACCGCTCGCTGACCGAGCGCAGCGATTCCGCCGTATAGAAATCCTGCTTGAAGCGAGGATCGTCCGCGTGCTCGAGCCAGCGCACGTCCTTGCCCTGGCCGATCGACGACGCATCGAACACGTAACGGCCGTTGATCATGTCGTATTGCGCGAGCGGTTCGTTGTCGCAGGTGCCGCCGAGCTCCCACACTGGAATCGGGTAACTTTCCCGCACCTTCCACAGCTTGCCCTGCGCGTCGTAGTCCTCGCCCACCAGCGCGAGCCAGCTGTCCTCGTCGAGATAGAACACCTTCTTCGACGCGACGTGCCGCGCGCTCGGCTTCAACGCCGCCTCGACCACCCACACGCGATGCGTCTCGTAGCGCCGGCTCGCGGCGGCGAGGCCGTCGGGCGTCGCGACGTCGTGCAGCTTGCTCTTGAACCGGTACAGGCCGAACGCGTTGTACGGAACGATCATTTCCTTCTTGCCGACCAGCTTCCAGTTGAAGCGGTCGAGCGAGCCGTTGATCATGTTCCCTTCGTCGATCAGGTACTGGTTCTCGAAGCCGATCAGCGGCGCGTCGTGCGTGTAGGCCGGCATGCGTCGCACGCGGCGCTGGCCCGGGAAGTAGTAGTACGTCTCCGACGGCTTGTTGAAGTACTGGCGCTGCACGAACGCCTGGCCGGCCAGCGCCGCCGGCGAATTCATCTGGAAGTAGACGGCCGTGCTGAGCTGGTCGACCTCCTGCGGCGACGTCTTGCCGAGCTTGCCGGACGGGAAGTAATACGTCTGCGGGCCGACTGCGTCGATCCATTCGCTGCTGCCCGGACGCGGTGAAATCGTCGTGGCGACCTGCGCCCAGTCGACGCCTTCGCCGCGATAACGCATCTCGTAGTTCAGGATCGCTTCGATGCCGCTTTTCGGTTGCGGAAACGGCACGCCGGGCAACGCGGCCGCGGCGAGGTTCTCGCCGCTCGCATCCAGCTTCGCGGCGGTAAGGTTCGCCTTCGAGTTCTGCTCGACGGCATCCGGCAACTGGCATTCGCGATGGGACGGATAGACGTCCATCCGGTAGCCCTTCTTCTGCTTGATCAGCGCCACCTGGCCGGGCGACAGCTTGTCCGCATACTTGTCGACGTTCGCAGCGTCGATCGAGTAGAGCGGTTTCTCGTTGCGATGCTTCCAGAAATCGCCGCGCACCTTGCCCCACTCCCAGCCGGCGTCGGGCGACTGCTTGCCCGCATAAGCCGGTACCGCGCCGTCCTTGCTCGCCGAGCGGTCGGCGCCGGCCGGCGTCAGGTCGTCCGCCGCGACGGCGGTGCCGATCGCGACACATGCAGCGGCCGCGATCGCGGACGTGGTCCAGAAACGATGCTTCTTCATCATGGTTCTCCTTGCTGCTCCGCCTTCGCTCGCCCATTCCGGACGAAACCCGTTTGCTTCGATCGTCGCCGTCAGTCGACGGCGACGTCGCACCTTGTCGCGCCGGCCGGAGTTTCTCCGGCCGACCGTTTGCCGCTCGACTGCCATTCCGGTATTTTTCGTCAGGACTGCGATTCGACTGGAACGCAGAATCGGCGAACAACCCTCGTGCCTTCCGTCAACCCTTGCCGGACCCGGCCACCGCCACCGCGCGAATCTCGACGCACAGCCCCGGCAGCGCCAGCTGCGTGACGCCCACCGCCGTCCACGACGGGTAACGGTCGGGGAAATACACGTCCTTGACCGCTGCGAAGCCTTCTGTCTCGCGCTGCAGATCCGTATGGAAGGTCGTCAGTTCGACGACGTCGGCGAGGCTCGCGCCGGCTTCCTCGAGAATCGCCTTCAGGCATTCGAACGCGATCCGCGCCTGCGCCTGCACGCCGTCGGCCGGCTGCATCTGCGCGTCGAGGCCGACCTGGCCCGACACCCAGATCGTGTCGCCGACGCGCGTCGCCGGCGAGAAGTGGTACGCGTCGTACCACGGCTGGAACGCTGCCGGCACGATCGATTGCCGCTTCGGAGTGGCTGTCATGATGAAAATCTCCCGGTTCAGACGAGTTGACGGAAACACGGCGCGCGGAACGGATCGCCGGCCTTCAGCGCGGCGAGTTCCTCGACGAACAGCACGCCGGCCGGCGTGAATCCCGAGCGGCTTTCGTCGGGCAGCGGACTGAACACCGCGTCGTCGCCGAAAAAGCGCAGCACGAGCGTGTGGCGATCGGGGAAATCGGCGTCGACCGCGCCGCCGCCGTGCAGCACGCCCGGATGAAGCAGCAGCACGTCGCCCGGTTTCGTTTCCCACGACAGGATGTCGTATGCATCCGGCGCCGCACGGCGCTCGGCCTCGATGTCCGGCAAGCGCGGCCACACGTCGCCGCCATGCAACGGGTCGGTCGGATCGTCGGCGTTCTGGAACGTCGTGCCGTCATGGCGCACACCGTGATGCGAGCCGCGCACGATCTCGAGCGCATTGCGCTTCGGGACGTGCTCGAAGCTGATCCACGCGTTGCCGAAATGCATCCCCTGCCACGGCAGGTACGACGTGTCCTGGTGCCACGGCGAGCGTGCGCTCTTGCCGCCGGCCTTCATGAACAGCTCCTCGGCGAAGTACCACACGTGCTTCGAGCCCCACAGATCGGCGAACAGTTGCCCGAACGGCAGCGTGCCGACCAGTGCGTCGAGCCGCGCCTTCGCGTACGGGTTCGCGTTGTCGTTGTGCGACTTGTATTCGGTGCCGTCGAACAGCGTCGTCGCCATCGGGCCCGGGTTCTCCATCCCCCAGTCGAACACCGCGCGGCATTGCGCGAGTTGTTCGTCGTTCAGCACGCCTTCGATGAGCACGGCTCCGTCCTCGAAGAACGCCTTGCGCGTCATTGCATCCATCGTCCATCTCCCGATTCGTTCAGCCACGACCGGCAGTTCGCCTTCATTGCCGGTCACCAGTAGAACACGATGACTATGTTAGGTCATCATGACAAAAATAATGAAAAGAAAAAGACGGGGTATTCCCTGTTTCGTCTGCATGATCGAACGTCCGTCGCCGTCCGCCGCCGGCCCGTCATGACAATCGGCTTTCGGCCTTCATACACGCACACGACAACGCACCGCCGCCGCTTCTTCGCGCGTTCATCCGCGCACGCGGTCGAACACCATGTGCGTGATGAAGCCGACCAACACCGCGTCGGCCAGCGCGTCGACCGTGCTCCGTGCATCGGCCGCGCTGTGCGACTGCATGCCGTCGCACAGCGCGGTCAGGCCGCGCGCCAGCACCGGCGCAGGCAACGGCAGCGACACGCCGGCCCGCGCCGCATACGCGTCGATGCACGCGACCGCGAGCGCCTGCCGTTCGCGCAGCAACGTGCCGAAGCGCGCGCGGAACCGCGTATCGCGCGCCGCCTGGAGCTGCGCGTCGAGCCACATCAGGCGCGATGCAGACCGGGTCGTGCCCCTTCGCCAGTACGCGAGCATCGCGCGCTGCGCGTCGTCGGCGGGGTCATGCGAACCGACGATCCGCTGCAATGCCGCGGCAGCCTCGCCCTGATCGCGTCGTAGCAACTCGAACAGCGCGTCGGCCTTGCCGCGGAAGTTCGAGTAGAACGCGCCGCGCGTAAGCCCGGCCGTCGCGGCAATGTCTTCCACGCTCGCGGCCGCATACCCCTTCTCCGCGAAGATCGCGCGCGCGGCATCGATCAGGCGTTCGCGCGTCGCATCGCGCCGCTCGGCGCGGGTCAGGCGAACCCGGTCCATCCGCGCGCTCCGCGATCGCCGCAGCCGGACCCGCGACTGGCGCGCGCCGTGTCCGCTTCCTCGATGGCGCGACTCATTTCGGATACGACAGGACGCTCGCGTTCACCTTGCCGGGCCCGGCGTCGCGCTCCAGCGCGCAATACGCGTAATAGAGCGTAGCGGTCAGGTACGACCAGGTCAGCAACGCCAGTACGTAGAAATTGAACACGACGTTGGTTTCCTCGCCGGGAATCTTGTAGAAATCGTAGATGCACGCGATCGCCTGCGAAGCGACGAGCGCGAGCGTCGTCGTCAGCGCGTGGACCGCGTGGCCGGCACGCACGAGCCGCCACACGAAACCGGCGAGATAGATCGACATCAGCGTCCACATCGCCACGTAAAAGTACGGCAGCGCATGCTGCAACGCGCCGGCCACGAGCGCGACCGTCCCGAGCGTCGCGAGCACGAACAGCGTCACGTCCTGCCGCATCGACGGCCGGTAGCCGTGCGTGACGGCCATCAGGCCCGCGACCGCGATCACCGGCATCCCGAACCCGCGCGAGAACGCGTCGAGGAAGTGCGAAACGAAGTACGACACCGGCGATTCCGTCGCGAAGAAGATCACTGCGTTGGACGCGGAGATCGTCACGATCCACCATTCGAAGCCGAGCAGGAAGTTGCGCTTGCGCACGAACTTGAAGCCGTAGACGCCGGTCGTCATCGCGAGCGTCGCGCTGGCAAGACAAAGGACAAGTGATCTGTGATCCATGGTTCGAACTCCCGAAGTCGATTGCTGCCGTTGATTCACTGCCTGGCGGGGCCAAGGCTTGCAAGATAGGTCGCCACCGCCGCCCGATCGTCCGCCGACATCGCCTGCGCGACGCGCTGCATCGTGCCGGTCGCCTCGCTGCGCGAGCCCGTCGCGAACGCGTCGAGCTGCGCGAGCAGATAGTCGTAACCCTGGCCGGCCAGACGCGGGAACTGCGCCTGCCCCGTCAGCCGTGCGCCGTGGCAGGCCGCGCACGCGCCGGCCGTCACGAGTTGTTCGCCTTTCGCGCGCAGTCGTGCATCCGGCTTGAAATAGCGGTTGTCCAGCGGCGCCTGCTTCGCGTAATAGCCGGCCACACGCGTGATCTCGGCCTCGCTCATCGTCATCGCGAGCGGGCCCATCGTCGGGTTCGTGCGTTGCCCGCCCGCAAACGCGCGAAGCTGCGCGGCCACGTATTGCGCCGGCTGGCCGGCGAGGCTCGGATACGCCTGGCTGAGCGACGTGCCCTTCACGCCGTGGCAGCCCATGCACGCGTCGGTCACGCGCGGCCACGGGCCGCCGTCGGCGTCATCGGCTTGCGCGGCCGTATCGATATGGCGCTGCAGGCGATAGAAGCCGAGCAGCGTCGGGCCGTAGAGCGCCAGCAATGCACCGATCGCCACGAGCGCCACGACGAGCAGCATGCGTTTCTTCATTTTCGGTCTCCTAAGCACGACGCAGCGCATTGAGCGCCTGAAGCGCGCTTTGGTGACCGGAGCGCACGGCGCCGTCCATGTAGCCGGCCCAGATGTTCGCGGTCTCGGTGCCCGACCAGATCAGGTTGCCGCACGGCGCGCGCAACGCGTCGCCGTGCGCGCTCCAGAAGCCGGGCGGGATCGCCGACACGCACGTGATCGTCCACGGGTCGGCCAGCCCCCAGTCGCGATCGTGGTACGACACCGGCGCACGCGCTTCGTCGCCCCACGCCTGCGCATAGAGATCCATGTGCATCTGCTGCGCGGCCTGCGGATCCGACGGCATCAGCGCATTCCGGACGAATGCGTTGATCACGCCGATCTCGCCGCCCGGCGGCGAATTGTCGTAGGCCCAGAAGATCGGCCCGTCGGTCTGGAAGATGTGGCCGTTCAGTCCCTTGTCGCGCCAGAACGGGCGGCGATAGACCATCGCCGTCTTGCGCGCCGGCGAATGGGCCGGCCACGCGCGCTGCAGCGCGTGGCGCTTTTCAGGCAGCGGCGGATCGAACTGCACCTGGTGGCACAGCGCCGGGTGAAGCGCCATCACGACCTTTTTCGCGCGCACCGTGCCGCGATCGGTCTGCAACGTGACGACGTCGCGATCCCAGCCGACGATCCGCCGCACCGGCGACGACAATCGCACCTTGTCGCCCAGTTGCTGCGCCATCCGGATGCTCAGGCGCTGCGAGCCGCCGACGAACCGCGTTTCCTGTGCGCTGTGCTTGATCGAGTCGAGCTGCGCGTAATCGCAATCGGCGGAGTTGATCATCGACAGGAAGTGCAGCAGCCCCATCTTCGCCGGCGCGACGCCGCCCGACAGCGAGATCGATGCGTTCCAGCCCATCCGGTCTTCCGCCTTGATACCCTGTGTCGCGAGCCAGTCGCCGACCGACAGCCGGTCGAGCTCGCCGACCTTCGGCGACGTCCACGGCGCACCGGACGGCACGTCGCGCGACAACCTGCCGAGCTTCGCCGCGACGGCTTCGTCGGTGCCGAAGGTGCCCTCCAGGTCGATCTCGGCGCGCCCGTCGCCGCCGAGGATCACCGTCTTGCCCGCGTAGTAGCTCGGAAACGTGCCGACTTCCAGCTCGCGGGCAAGATCGGCGATCGCCGTCTGGCCCGGGCCGATCCACTGGCCGCCGACTTCGGTCACGAAGCCGCCGCCGACGTCGTAGTTCAGCGTGCGACCGCCCACACGGTCGCGCGCCTCCAGCACGACGAAGGATTCGCAGCCCGCGTAGCGCAGGTCGCGCGCGGCCGTCAGGCCGGCCAGCCCGGCGCCGACGATCGCGACATCGAGGACGTCGCCGCCCTGGCCGGCGGCTGACGCCGAATCGGCCTTCGCCCGCGCGGCGCCGAGTGCAAGACCGCTCGCCGCGACCGACGCGCCCGCGACCTTGAGCCACTGCCTGCGCTGCAGGTCGGCCGACCCGCTGATGGATGACTTCCTGGACATGATCGGTAAATGACGCCTGCAATGGGCGCGAACGCCGGCCGCCCTGCCGGGAGACAGCCATCGTTCGCGCGGAGTCTGACGACGGGATGCGATCCCGATCCGCTTCACCTGCCGCCGGCCCACCCGCCCCTCTGACGGGGCGCGCGAATCCGGTTCGCATTCCTGCCTGAACACGCGCCGGACTGCCCGTACCGATATGGATTTTCCGGCGCCGCTAATTAGTACATGTTGCAAAAGTTAGGTCATGATACATAAAACAAGATCGAAAAAAAAAGACAGGGTATTCCCCTGTCGGGCAATGCATCGCAGCGCTTCCGAAAGGTCGCGGAAAGCCGGCGCACGCGACGGCGATCGGCGCGGCTTCGCCTGTCTCCGTTCGGTTGCGCGGGCCGTGCGGTAGTATGGCGATTCGATGGAACCCCGATAGATCCGAACGAGTGGCCATGCCCGAATTTTCTTCATCTCCCGGCGCCGGCCAGCGCGCACAGGCGCTCGTCCTCATCGCCGAGGACGAACCCGAGATCGCCGAGATCCTGATCGCCTATTTCGCGCGCAACGGCCTGCGTACCGTGCACGCCGCCGACGGCCGCCGCGCGCTCGAACTCCACCTGTCGCTGAAGCCCGATCTCGTGCTGCTCGACGTGCAGATGCCGCACGTCGACGGCTGGAAGGTGCTCGCCGAGATCCGCCATCGCGGCGATACGCCGGTCATCATGCTGACCGCGCTCGACCAGGACATCGACAAGCTGACCGGGCTGCGCATCGGCGCCGACGACTACGTGGTCAAGCCGTTCAACCCGGCCGAAGTCGTCGCGCGCGCCCAGGCGGTGCTGCGCCGGTCGATGGGCGGCTCGCGCCAGGAAGAGCAGCGCGTGCTGCGCGCCGCGCCGTTCGAGATCGATCTCGAGCACCACGAAGCGACGGTCGAAATCGACGGCGCGCGCCACACGCTCGTGCTGACGCTCACCGAATTCAAGCTGCTCGCGCAGCTCGCGCGCGCGCCGCGCCGCGTGTTCAGCCGCGCCGAGCTGATGGCCACCTGCCTGCCGGAAGGCGACGCGCTGGAGCGCACGGTCGACAGCCACGTCAGCAAGCTGCGCAAGAAACTCGACGATCTCGGCGTCGCGGGCGTGCCGGCCAGCGTGCGCGGCGTCGGCTACAAACTGTGGAGCGGCGAGTGAGACTCGATGGCCTGAGCCGCCAGATCGCGCTGACGATGGGCGCTATCGCCTTCGGCGTCACGGTGCTGATCGTCGTGACGGCCTATGCGTTCTACTACCTGCTGTACCAGTACTCGCCGGAGTCGTTCCAGCCGCAGAGCTGGCTCCCGAGCGGGCCGGAGTGGGTATGGATCATCTCGACCACGCTGGTCGGCCTGCTGATCGCGATCGTCGTCGCGATCAACCTGTCGCGCCGCATCCTCGTGCCGCTGAATTCGGTGACGGACAGCATTCGCCGGGTCGCGCGCGGCGATCTCGGCGCACGCGCGGTTGCCGGCGACCGTTCGTTGAAGGAAGCGGCGCTGCTCGCCGACAACTTCAACGCGCTCGCGAGCGAGCTGCAGCGCGTGACCGACGAACAAACCTTCTGGAACGCGGCGATCGCGCACGAGCTGCGCACGCCCGTGACCGTGCTGCGCGGCCGACTGCAGGGGCTCGCCGAAGGCGTGTTCACGCCGAGCGAGGCGCTGTACCGCAGCCTGCTCGCGCAAGTCGAAGGGCTGACGCGGCTGATCGAGGATCTGCGCGTGGTCAGCCTCGCCGACAGCGGCCACCTGAGCATCGAGATCCGCGACACCGATCTCGGCGCCGAAGTGCGCGCCGTGGTCGACGTGTTCGCGCACGCGCTGCAGGCCGCCGGCCAGCATCCGGAACTCGACCTCGACCCGCGTCGCATGCGCTGCGACCCGGTCCGCGTCCGCCAGGCATTGCTCGCGCTGCTGGAGAACGCACGCCGCCATGCGGTGCCCGGCGCGATCCGGATCCAGACGCGCATCGAGAACGGAATGTGCCGGCTGCGCGTCGAGGACGACGGCCCGGGCATTCCCGCCGAGTTCGCGCCGCACGTGTTCCAGGCGTTCCGGCGCGTCGACGAGTCGCAACCCGGCGGCACCGGCCTCGGGCTCGCCGTCGTCGCGGCGATCGCGCATGCGCATCGCGGCGAAGCGCTGTGCGTGCCGACCGGCGCGGGCGGCACGCGGTTCGACGTGCAGTGGCCCGACGATCTCGTGCCGGCGCCCGACGGCGAGCGCTTCCCGGCGTAACGCGCGGGCCCCGGCGCTCACGCGCGCGGCTCGCGCCCGACCTGTTCGAGCGGCGGACCGAACCCGGCGTCGTATGCACCATCACGGGCACCGTCCCCTTCCCGGCCGCGCGCTGCACGCCCCCGCGCGCACGGCGCCGGCACGGTCGAATGCCGGCCGCGTGCGGATGGTCACGTAGCGCACCACCTCCAGTGCCTCGCTTCGCGCAATCGCCAGCTTGCGCACCGCGCCGGACACGTGCGGCTGAAGCGGAAATGAACACCTGGGGTTATCGATTGATCCCAAAGATTCATTGGACAGCGTCTCCGCCGCCGCGCGATGCTGGGCCGGCCCGTGAACGCAGCGTCATTGCAACGCCGCGCACGAACATGGAGTGAGACAGATGCCCACCGACCACCGTCAACGGCGCCACACGCTGTGGCTGCTGTGCGCGCTTTCGTTCATCCTCTACGTCGACCGCGTCAATCTCGCGACCGCAGCCGGCGCGATCAAGGCCGAACTCGGGCTGTCGAATACCGAGCTTGGCGTCGCCTTCTCCGCGTTCGCGTATTCGTATGCAATTTGCCAGATCGGCGGCGGCTGGATCGCCGACCGGTTCGGCGCCCGCATCACGCTGATCGGCTGCGGGCTGATCTGGGTCGTCTCCACGTTCGCGACCGGGCTCGTGCACAGCCTCGGGCTGCTGTTCGCCGCGCGCCTGCTGCTCGGCATCGGCGAAGGCGCGACGCTGCCGGCCCAGGCCCGGGCGATCACGCAGTGGTTCCCGCGCGAGCGGCGCGGCGTCGTGCAGGGCTTCACGCATTCGTTCTCCCGGCTCGGCAACGCGGTCACGCCGCCGATCGTCGCCGCGCTGATGACGTGGCTGTCGTGGCGCGCGGCGTTCTTCGTGATCGGCGCGGTCACGCTGGCGTGGCTCGCATGGTGGATCGCCGGTTTCCGCGAGCATCCGCTCGGCGACGACGATGGCCGCACGCGCACCCGCCGCCCCGCCGCACTCTCCGGGCCCACGCCGTGGGGCCCGCTGTTGCGCCGGATGGCGCCGACCATCTTCGTGTACTTCTGCTACGGCTGGACCGCGTGGCTGTTCTTCACGTGGCTGCCGACCTTTTTCTTGAACGGCCAGGGCCTCAACCTGAAATCGACCGCGTTGTTCGCGTCCGGCGTGTTCTTCGCGGGCGTCGTCGGCGACACGCTCGGCGGCTGGCTCTGCGACCGCATCTACCGGAAGACCGGCAACCTCGCGCTGTCGCGCCAGAGCGTGATCGTGACGAGCTTCGTCGGTGCGCTCGCCTGCCTGCTGCCGCTCGCCTTCGTGCACTCGACGGCCGGCGTCGCGCTGTGCCTGTCGGGCTCGTTCCTGTGCCTCGAACTGACGATCGGGCCGATCTGGGCCGTGCCGAGCGATATCGCGCCGGCCCATGCCGGCATCGCGAGCGGAATGATGAACGCCGGTTCCGCGATCTCGGGAATCCTGTCGCCGATCCTGTTCGGCTATCTCGTCGATCGCACCGGCAGTTGGACGGTGCCGTTCATCGGCTCGGTCGCGATGCTGCTGTTCGGCATCGTCGCCGCGCTGCGGATTCGGCCGGACCGCGCGCTGTCCGACTCGATGCCGGCGCTCGCCGACGCGCCCGCCGCGCCGTCGGCACACTGAAGCCGGTCTTCGCTGCCTCTGTCGTCCCTTCCGCGCCGTCGTCACGCATCGCCGCGTTCCGCGACACGTGACCGGCGCGGCGGCGCACCGCCGGATCAGGCGCCGCCGTCCGCGCCCACGGCGTCCTGGTGAAACAGCGCGAGAAACTGCCGGGCGGGAATGCTCAACGGCCGGTCGCGCCGCACGAGGCTGCCGTACGACGGCAGCTTCTGCTCCAGCGTGTAATCGATGATCGCGACGAGCCCGTGCGCCGCGTTGCGCTGCGCGACCGTCAGCGGAATCACGCCGAGCATCGACGAACGGTCGACGAGGTTCATCGTGGTCAGGATCGAGCCCGTTTCGACGAGCCCGCGCGGCATCGGCTGGTGACGCGCGCGGAATTCGCGCTCGACGACCTCGCGCGCCGGGCTGCCGGCCGGCTGCAGGATCCACGCGTACTCGAGCAACGCGTCGAATTCGACCGGCCCCGCGCCCGCGAGCGGATGGTCGCGGCCCGCGATGATCGCGAGCGCCTCGTCGTCGACCACGCGGAAGTCGCAGTCGGTCCCCACGTTGCGCCCGATCACCACTTCGAGCACGCCTTCGCGAAGCTGCGGCATCAGCCGGTCGCTCGTATCCACCGCGATGTCGATCGCAAGCAGCGGATAACGCGCCTTCAACCGCACCAGCGCCTCGGTCAGCCGCCCCGGCGACGCCGCCATGATGCTGCCGATCGCGAGCCGCCCCGCGCTGCCCAGTTGCAGCTCGCCGAGTTCGCGGTTCAGTGCCTCCATGCTGCCGCGGATGCCGCGGAAATAGCCGAGCACGCGCTCGCCGGCCGGATTCAGCACGAGCCCGCGCCCGATGCGATCGAACAGCCGCTGGCCGAGCGCGCTCTCCAGTTCGGCCAGCATCTTCGTCGCGGCCGGTTGCGTGAGGCCCATCTGCTCGGCCGCCGCGCGCAGCGTCGAGCATTCGTCCACGGCGAGCAGCAGCGCGATCTGGCGCATGCGCAGCCGGTTCAGCAATTGCGGGGTCGAATCTCGTCGGTCGATCGAGCCCATCTTCGATTACTCCTGGTTATCGATTCATCAAGAGTTTTCAATTTACCGACTCATTCCGTCTACCTAGCATCAACCCCATAGACCAACGGCCGTGCGCCGCCACCGGAGACACCGCATGCACACCCCCTCGACCGACGCCGCCCTGCCCGTCGTCGCGCTGACGCTCGGCGACCCCGCCGGCATCGGCGCCGAACTGATCGCGAAACTGCTCGCCCGCCCCGATGCGACCGCCCGCGCGAACCTCGTACTGATCGGCGATCGCTGGCTGTGGGAAGCCGGCCAGCGTGTCGCCGGCGTCGAGGTCGACGTCGAACCCGTCGCGTCGCTCGCCGCCGTGCGCGGCCGGCCGTCCACCGAGCGCGCCGCGTTCGTCGCGGTCGATACGATCGATCCCGCGCTGGTCACGGTCGGCGAGGCGGGCGCTGCCGGCGGCCGCTCGGCGCTGACCGTGCTCGACCGTTGCCTCGACGCCGCGCGCGCCGGCGACGTCGATGCGATCTGCTTCGCACCCCTGAACAAGTACGCGATGAAGCTCGGCGGCCTGCGTCACGACGACGAACTGCACCACTTCGCCGAAGCGCTCGGCGTGACCGGCTACTTCTGCGAATTCAACACGCTTGGCGAACTGTGGACGGCGCGGATCTCGTCGCACATTCCGCTCAAGGATGCGGCCGCCCAGCTGAGCATCGAACGGATCGAACAGGCGTCGGAGCTGATCTACCGGTCGCTGCTCGCGAACGGCGTCGCCGCGCCGAAGGTCGCGATCGCCGCGTTCAACCCGCACGGCGGCGACGGCGGCAGTTGCGGCCGCGAGGAAGTCGACGTCATCGAGCCGGCCGTGCGCCGGTTGCAGGCACGCGACTGGCCGACCGACGCGCCGTTCCACGGCCCGTTCCCGGCCGACACGATCTTCCTGAAGGCACAGGCCGGCGATTACCAGGCGGTCGTCACGATGTATCACGACCAGGGGCAGATCGCGATCAAGCTGCTCGGCTTCTCGCGCGGCGTGACCGTGCAGGGCGGGCTGCCCGTGCCGATCACGACGCCCGCGCACGGCACCGCGTACGACATCGCGGGCCGCGGCACGGCCGACGTCGGCGCATCCTGGCAGGCGCTGCAGATCGCGTGCCGAATGGGCGCCGCGCGGCGCTCGCCCACCGTTTCGGCGTGACGCTCGCACGCCCTCTACACCGACGACATCGATTCCGGAGACACCACCATGAAGATTCGCTCCGTACGCGCCCGCGTATTCCAGTGGAAAGGCAAGACCGTCCCGCCGCAAGGCAACTTCTGCTCGAACGCGATGGACCTGCTGTATGCGCCGCAGGAAACGATGAGCACGTTCCGCTTCCATGCGTGGACGGTCGTCGAAGTCGAAACCGACGACGGCATCGTCGGCCTCGGCAACGTCGCGCTCGCGCCGCACGTCGCGAAGGCGATCGTCGACCAGTACCTCGCGCCGCTCGTGATCGGCCAGGACCCGTGGGACTACGAGTACCTGAGCCAGCGCATGTACCGCGCGACGCACGCCTGGGGCCGCAAGGGCATCGGCATGGCCGCGATCTCGGCGGTCGACATCGCGATCTGGGACATCCTCGGCAAGAGCGTCGGCAAGCCTGTGTTCAAGCTGCTCGGCGGCCGCACCAAGGAACGGATCCCGTGCTACTACTCGAAGCTCTACCGCACCGACCTGAGGGCAATGCAGGAGGAAGCGCAGCAGTACCTGAAGGAAGGCTTTCGCGCGTTCAAGATGCGCTTCGGCTACGGGCCCGCGCACGGGCAGCAGGGCGTGGTCGAGAACCTGAAGTCGGTCGCGGCGATCCGCGAGGTGATCGGCTACGACAACGACCTGATGCTCGAGTGCTACATGGGCTGGAACCTCGAGTATGCGAAGCGCATCCTGCCGAAGCTGGAGAAGTACCAGCCGCGCTGGCTGGAAGAGCCGGTGATCGCCGACGACATCGACGGCTACGCGGAACTGAACCGGCTCACGACCATCCCGATCTCCGGCGGCGAGCACGAATTCACGCTGTACGGCTTCAAGCAGTTGCTCGACCGCAAGGCCGTGTCGGTCGTCCAGTACGACACGAACCGCGTCGGCGGGATCACGATGGCGCACAAGATCAACGCGCTGTGCGAGGCGTACAGCGTGCCGGTGATTCCGCACGCGGGCCAGATGCACAACTACCATCTGACGATGAGCACGCTCGCGTCGCCGATGAGCGAGTACTTCCCGATGTTCGACGTCGAGGTCGGCAACGAGCTGTTCTATTACATCTTCGACGGCGAGCCGGTGGCCGAGAACGGCTTCCTGCAACTGCGCGACGACGTGCCGGGCCTCGGCCTCACGTTGAAGACCGAATTCCTCGACCAGTTCGACATCGTCGAGTGAGGCCGGCCATGAGCACACGCTACCAGGGCGTCTTTCCCGTCGTGCCGACGATTTTCGACGCGCACGGCGCGCTCGATCTCGACGGCCAGCGCCGCTGCATCGATTTCATGATCGATGCCGGCTCGCACGGCCTTTGCATCCACGCGAACTATTCCGAGCAGTTCGCGCTCGGCGACGACGAACGCGATCTGCTCACGCGCACCACGCTCGAGCACGTCGCGGCCCGCGTGCCGGTGATCGTCACGACGTCGCACTTCAGCGCGCGGATCTGCGCGCAACGCAACCGGCACGCCCAGGCGCTCGGCGCCGCGATGGTGATGGCGATGCCGCCGTACCACGGCGCGACGTTCCGCGTCTCCGACGCGCAGATCCGCGCGTACTTCCGCGAAATCGCCGACGGCCTCGCCATTCCGCTGATGATCCAGGACGCACCGGCCAGCGGCGTCGCACTGCCCGCGTCGCTGCTCGCGGCGCTCGCGCGCGAGATCGACGCGGTGTCGTACTTCAAGATCGAGACCGCCGGCGCCGCGTCGAAGCTGCGCGAGCTGATCGCGCTCGGCGGCGACGCGATCGAAGGGCCGTGGGACGGCGAGGAAGGCATCACGTTGCTCGCCGACCTCGATGCCGGCGCGACCGGCGCGATGACGGGCGGCGGCTATCCGGACGGGATTCGCCGGATCACCGACGCGTATTTCGCCGGGCGTCGCGACGACGCGTACGACGAATACGCGCGCTGGCTGCCGCTGATCAACTACGAGAACCGCCAGTCGGGCTTCCTCACCGCGAAGGCGCTGATGAAGGAAGGCGGCGTGATCGCGTGCGACCGGCCGCGCGCGCCGTGGCCCGAGCTGCATCCGCAGGTACGTGCCGGCCTGCTCGACACGGCGCGGCGGCTCGACCCGCTCGTGCTGCGCTGGGGGCGCTAGACATCGTTTTTTCACTCGCAACGCGCGTGCGTTGCGCATCGGCGTGACAGCGGCCCGACAGAAAGCCGCCGCCGCTCATCGGATGGACGGAGACACCATGAATCTGCTGAACCCCGCGACCCCGGCATACGAAGCCGGCGAAGCCATTCCGCGCCGCCGCTGGCTGCGCGTGATCCCGCCGCTGCTGCTCGCCTGCATCATTTCCTACATGGACCGCGTGAACATCGCGTTCGCGATGCCGGGCGGAATGAACGCCGATCTCGGCATGGACGCGACGATGGCCGGCCTCGCCGGCGGCATCTTCTTCTTCGGCTACCTGTTCCTGCAGATTCCCGGTGGCCGGCATGCGGCGCTCGGCAGCGGCAAGACCTTCATCGCGTGGTCGCTCGTGAGCTGGGCCGTGCTGTCGGCACTGACCGGGCTCGTCACCCATACGTGGCAACTGTTGACGCTACGCTTCCTGCTCGGCGTGGCCGAGGGCGGGATGCTGCCCGTCGTGCTGACGATGGTCAGCCACTGGTTTCCCGATCGCGAACGCGGCCGCGCGAATGCGATGGTCATCCTGTTCGTGCCGCTCGCCGGCATGATCACCGCGCCGCTGTCCGGCTTCATTCTCGCCGCGTACGACTGGCATCACCTGTTCTTCAGCGCGGGCGCGCTTTCGCTGCTGTGCCTGGTCGTGTGGATGCTGTTCGCCGACGACGGTCCGCAGACCGCACGCTGGGTGTCGCCGCGCGAGAAGGCGTACATCCTCGACGCGCTGCGCGACGAGCAGGAACGCAAGCGCGCGGCCGGCACGCCGGCTGCCGCCTCGTTCGGCGCGCTGCTGCGCCACCCGACGATCTGGCTGCTCATCGCGATCAACTTCTGCTATCAGGCCGGTATCTACGGCTATACGATGTGGCTGCCGACCCTGCTGAAAAACCTCACGCACAGCGGGATGGGCAGGATCGGCCTGCTCGCGATGCTGCCGTACGTCGCGATGGTGATCGGGATGCTCGTCACGTCGTATTGGTCCGACCGGACCGGCAAGCGGCGGCTGTTCGTGCTGCTGCCGCTCGTCGGCTTCGCCGCGTGCCTCGCGCTGTCGGTGCTCACGCATGCGTCGATGGTCGTGTCGTTCGCGTTCCTGATCGGCTGCGGCTTCTTCCTGCAGGCGGCGGCCGGCGTGTTCTGGGCGATTCCGCCGAAGCTCTGCAGCGTCGAGGCGGCCGGCAGTGCACGCGGCCTGATCAACGCGCTCGGCAACCTCGGCGGCTTCTGCGGCCCGTATGCGGTCGGCGTGCTGACGCAGCACGTGAGCGCGGCGGCCGGCGTGTACAGCCTCGCCGTCACGCTGGCCGTGGCAGGCTTGCTCGCGTTGACGCTGCCCCGCCGCTGCGAAGACTGACGCGCGCGCCGACACACGGCGGGCACGCGAACGAAACAACGGAGACACACCATGAACGACATCCTGTTGCTGGTGCAGAAATGCGCCCACACCTTCAGCTTCTACGATCTCGAAACCAAAGCCGCGCTCAAGCACATCGTGTTGCCGAACTTTCCGCACGAGTTCACCGTCGACGTGAACGACCGCTACGCGTACGTCGGCATTTTCGGGATCGAGACCGCATGGTCGCGCGGCCATGAAGGCGATCACCGGATCGCCGAGATCGATCTCGTCGAGCGCACGCACACGCGCATGCTCGACCTGTGGCCGTACTACCGGCCGCACGGGATGGCGAGCGACCGCGACGGCCGGCTGTACGCGATGAGCGAGGCGCACGACATGCTGCTCGTATTCGACGAGCCGACCCGGCAGCCGGTACCGAACATGGCCGTGCCGTCCGGCGGCGTGAAAACGCACCTCGTGACGCTCACGCGCGACGCGAGCCGCGCGTACGGCGTGCATCTGCTGTCGAACACGGTCACGCAATTCCATCCGCGCGACGCGACGGTCGCGCCGCGCGCGGTGATGCCCGGCCCGCGCCCCGAAGGCAATGCACTGTCGAGCGACGAGCGCACGCTGTTCGTCGCGAATCGCGGCGACGACACGCTGGTCGAGATCGACATCGAAACGATGACCTGCCGCCGTCGCGTCAAAACCCGCAGCGATCCGAACCGCATCTACCGGGCGAGCGCGCCCGACGGTCGCGACCTGCTGCTGTTGACCAATTCGGGCGAGCAGTCGATCTCGGTATTCGATGCGCGGCAGCTCGAGGAGATCGAGCGCATCGCGCTGCCCGCGAACCCGACCGCGCTGTCGTTTCATCCGTCGCGGCGCGTCGCATACGTATCGTTCCAGGACGACCACGTGCGCGAACTCGACCTCGACGCATGGCGCTTCGTCGGTGCGCTGCCGACGCTGCGCGAGCCCGATGCGTCGTACGTGCTCGCCGGCGCGCTCTGACATGTGCGACGAAGCGCCGCCCGACGGCATGCCCGACGCGCTCGTCGACGCGCATCATCATCTGTGGCGACTCGATGCGGGCGCGCACTACCCGTGGCTGCAGACGCACTACGACCCGGCGCGCTTCATGTTCGGCGACTACGCGGCGCTGTGCCGCAACTTCGGCGTCGACGATTTCCGGCGCACGGCGCAGTGTGCACCGCTCGTCGCCAGCGTGCACGTCGAAGCCGAACGTGCGCGCGATGAGGCGCTCGCGGAAACGCGCTGGCTGCACGAGGTCGCGGCCGCGCACGCGCTGCCGTCGGCGCTCGTCGCGTGGGTCGATCTGCTGGCGGGCGATGCGGACGAACGGCTCGCCGAACAGGCCGCATGGCCGCGTGTGCGCGGCGTCCGTTTCAAGCCGCGCACCGCGGCAGCGCCCGATGCATCGATCGACGAACCGGGCGCTCTGCACGATCCGCGCTGGCCGGCGGCGCTCAAACGTCTCGCCGCGCACGGCCTGAGCTGGGATCTGCGCGTGCCGTTCTGGCATCTCGGCGACGCGGCCGCGATGCTGGCCGATGCGCCCGAAGTCGACGTCGTGCTCGAACACGCGGGGCTGCCGTGGGATCGTTCCGAAGCCGGGGTCGCGCGCTGGCGCCGCGGCATGGAAGCGCTTGCCGCATTGCCGCGCGTGGTCGTGAAGATTTCCGAACTCGGCTTGCGCGATGCCGTGTGGAACGACGCGGACAACGCGCGAATCATCCGCGACACGATCGCGATCTTCGGCTGGCGGCGCTGCCTGTTCGCCAGCAATTTCCCGGTGGCCGGGCTGCGCGTGTCCTATCCCGCGCTGCTGCGCACGTTCGCCGGCGCGATCGCGCACCTCGACTGCCCCGCGCGCCGCGCGATCTGGCATGACAACGCGCTGCGCGTGTACCGGATCGCGCTCGACGATGCAGCGCAGCGTCCGGCGCGCGGGTAACGCCGCATTTCCTCCGTGCCGCCCCGTCGGTGGAGCGCCGCGCCCGCCCCGACCACCACATTTTGTGCATCGCACGACCGACCCTGAGCAAAAAGTATCGGTTCGCGAACTTTTTTGATGTGGTGATCGCATCGCCCGCGTCACACCATTGTCCCTGCCGTCATCGGCGGCATTCGAACAAGCAGAATCAAGGAGACACGGGTGAACAAGATGCGAATCGTCGCAGCCGGCGTGCTGCTCGGCGCCTGTCTGCCGGGCGTCGCGACCGCGCAGGTCTGCAAGGTGCCGACCCTTCGGGTGCTCGCGCAGAAGAGCCTCGGCTTGTCGGTGATGGAGAAATCGCTGGCCGACTACGAGAAGAAGAGCGGCACGAAGGTCGAGATCAGCTATTTCGGCGAGAACGACCGCCGCGCGAAATCGCGGCTCGACGCGTCGACCGGCGCGGGTTCGTACCAGATCTACTACGTCGACGAGGCGAACGTCGCCGAATTCGCGTCGGCCAACTGGATCGTGCCGCTCCTCAAGTACTACCCGAAGGAATACGACTACGACGACTTCCTGCCCGGCCGCCGCGCAGTCGCGAGCTACAACGGCGTCGCGTACTTCGCGCCGCTGATCGGCGGCGGCGACTTCCTGTTCTACCGCCGCGACCTGCTCGATGCCGCGCACATCCCCGTGCCGAAGACGCTCGACCAGCTCGTCGCCGCGATCAAGAAGCTCAACGCGCCGCCGAAGCTGTACGGCTGGGTCGCGCGCGGCCAGCGCGGCTCGGGGATGAACGTGTGGCGCTGGTCGCCGTTCATGCTCGGCATGGGCGGCGCGTGGACCGACAAGGGCGGCCAGCCCGCGTTCAATTCGCCGGCCGCCGTGAAGGCCACGCAGCTCTACGGCGACCTGTTCAAGTACGCGCCGCCGGGCGCCGCCACCTACGACTGGAGCAACGCGCTCGAAGCGTTCCGCTCCGGCAAGGTCGCGTTCATGATCGAATCGACGCCGTTCGCGGACTGGATGGAAGATGCGAGCAAGTCGAGCGTGGCCGGCAAGGTCGGCTACACGCGGCCGCCCGCGCCGCTGCCGTCGGCCGCGTACGGCCACGGCTTCGCGATCTCGGCCGTCGGCGCGAAGGACGACTGCACGCGCATGGCCGCCGGCCGCTTCATCGCGTGGGCGACCAGCAAGGACCAGGAGCAGGCACGGCTGCGCAACGGCGTATTCAGCGACTACAACCGTACGAGCACGATCGGCAGTCCATACTTCAAGCAGCACGTCGCGCCGCAGATTCAGGCCGGGCTGAACGACACCAACCCCGTCACGCAGGTGACGATCTGGCGCACGCCGCAGTGGCCGGATATCGGCGACAACCTCGGCATCGCGCTCGAACAGGTCTTCACCGGCACGCAGACGGACATCCGCGGCACGCTCGACGACGCGGACCAGTACGCGAAGGACGCGCTCGAACATGTCGCTCGCAAATGACGGCGCCGGCGGACGCGCGCTCGGCGTCCGCCCTGCCCCTTCCCAGCCTTCGGCCCGGCGCGCCAGCGCGCGCCGCGACCGCACGAGCCTGCCGTGGGTGTTCCTCGCGCCGACGCTCGCGCTGCTCGCGGTCCTGAGCCTCGTCCCGACGATCGCCGCGATCAACCTCGCGTTGCGCAACCGCGTGCTGCGCTACCCGGACAGCGAATACGTCGGCCTGCGCAATTTCGTCCGGCTCGCGTCGGACCGGCGCTTCCTGAACGCGATCGAGGTGTCGGTGCTGTGGGAAGTCGTCACGGTCGCCGGCGCGGTGCTGGTCGGCATCGCGCTCGCGGTGTTCCTGTTCGAGCGCGTGCACGGTCGCTGGCGCCGCGTCGCGTCGCTGGTGCTGATCATGCCGGTGCTGCTGCCGCGCGTGTCGGCCGCGTTCATCTGGAAGTTCATGTACGCGCCGCTCACCGGGATCCTGAGCTGGCTGCTCGGCATGCTCGGCGTCGAGCACACCGCGTTTCTCGCCGATCCGCATCTCGCGCTGTATGCGGTCGCGCTCGTCGACGTGTGGCAGTGGGGGCTGTTCTTCGCGGTCGTGATCCTGAAGCTGCTGGAGACGCTGCCGCCCGAGCCGCTCGAAGCCGCGCGGCTCGACTACGCGACGACGTGGCAGGTGCATGCGTACATCGCGCTGCCGATGCTGAAGGCGCCGCTCGTGAGCCTCGTGTTCATCAAGATGGTCGAATCGCTGCGCTCGTTCGACCTGATCTACGTGATGACCAAGGGCGGCCCCGGCATCGCGACCGAAACGCTCGATCTCTACGCGTACCAGCAGGGCATCGGCCTCGCCGGCAAGGTGTCGTATGCGTCGGGCATGGCCGTGCTGATGATGGTCGCGACCACGCTCGTCTTCACGCTCATCTGGAAGAGGGTCAACAAATGGGACGACTGACGGCTCGCCGAATGGCTCGCCGCGGCTCCGCCGCCACCGTGTCCACCGTCGCGATCGCCGGCGCGATCCTGATCGTCGCCGCGTTCCCGCTGTTCTGGGCCGTGCTCAATTCGCTCAAGCACCTGCTCGACATCGTCACGCCGACGCCGCGCTTCTTCTTCACGCCGACGCTCGCGAACTACGAACAGGTGCTGTCGAGCCCCGAAGTATTGATCGGGCTCGGCAACAGCATCGCGATCGTCGGCGCGGCCGTGCTGATCGGCGCGGTGCTCGGCGTGCCGGCCGCGTACGCGATCGCGCGCTACCCGGTGCGCGGCAAGCGCGACATCCAGTTCTTCCTGCTGTCGCTGCGCTTTTTGCCGCCCGTCGCGGTCGCGCTGCCGCTGATCGCGATCTGGGTCGATCTCGGGCTGTACGACACGAAGCTGTCGATGATCGTCACGTATCTGCTGGTCACGCTGTCGACCATCACGTGGCTGTCGATTCCCGTATTTCACCGGCTGCCGCGCGAGATCGAGGAAGCCGCCGCGCTCGACGGCTACGGCCCGTACGCGGTGTTCTGGCACATCGCGCTGCCGGTGTGCGCGAGCACGCTGCTCGGCGGGATCGTGTTCAGCTTCGTGCTGGTGTGGAACGAACTGATGATCGCGCTCGCCCTCACGTCGTCGCGCAGCGCGACGCTGCCGGTGGTCGCGTCCGCGTTCACGTCGCTCGGCCAGGAAGTGCCATGGGGCGTGATCAACGCGTCGACGGTGCTGCTCGCGCTGCCGCCGCTCGTATTCGTCGGCATGCTGAGCCGGCTGCTCAATTCGATCGTCAAGGGAAAATGAGGAGAACACGTTGAAAGCGCTCGTACTCGAACGCACGCGCGAGCTCGCGCTGCGCGACATCGACCTGCCGCAAGAGGTCGGCCCCGGCGACGTCCGGATCAAGGTTCATACGGTCGGCGTCTGCGGCAGCGACGTGCATTACTACGTTCACGGCGGAATCGGCCCGTTCCGCGTCGATGCGCCGATGGTGCTCGGTCACGAAGCGTCCGGCACCGTCGTCGAGATCGGCGCCGGTGTCACGCACCTGCGCGTCGGCGACCGCGTGTGCATGGAGCCCGGCGTGCCGCGCCTCGATTCGCCCGCCACGCTGCGCGGGCTGTACAACCTCGATCCCGACGTGCGCTTCTGGGCGACGCCGCCGATCCACGGCTGCCTGACGCCGTTCGTCGTGCATCCGGCCGCGTTCACGTACCGGCTGCCCGACAACGTGTCGTTCGCCGAAGGCGCGATCGTCGAGCCGCTGTCGATCGGCCTGCAGGCCGCGAAGAAGGCGGCGATGAAGCCAGGCGACCTCGCGGTCGTGATCGGCGCCGGCACGATCGGTGCGATGACGGCGCTCGCCGCACTTGCCGGCGGCGCCGCGCGCGTGATCCTCGCCGACGTCGTGCCGGACAAGCTCGCGCTGTTCGCCGGCAACCCGGCCGTCACGACCGTCGACGTGCGCACGCAGCCGCTCGCCGACGCGGTGGCCGGCGCATCGGGCGGCTGGGGCGCGGACGTCGTGTTCGAGGCAAGCGGCAGCGCGAACGCGTATGCGGGCCTCGTCGATCTGATGTGCCCGGGCGGCTGCGCGGTGCTGATCGGGATGCCGGTCGCGCCGGTGCCGCTCGACGTGGTCGCGCTGCAGGCGAAGGAAGGCCGCATCGAATCGGTGTTCCGCTACGCGAACATCTTCCCGCGCGCGCTCGCGCTGATCGCGTCCGGCGCGATCGACGTGAAGCCGTTCATCTCGCGCACGTTCCCGTTTTCCGAAGGCGTGCGCGCGTTCGAGGAAGCGGCGAGCGGGCACCCGCGCGACGTCAAGATTCAGATCGAAATGGATTGAGCCATGGCCCAGATCACCTGCAAGGCTTTGTCGAAGCACTACGACGGTGGCCCCGCCGTGCTGCATCCGCTCGACCTCGAGATCGCCGACGGCGAATTCATCGTGCTGCTCGGCCCGTCCGGCTGCGGCAAGTCGACGATGTTGCGGATGATCGCGGGCCTCGAGGCGATCACCGGCGGCGAGCTCGCGATCGGCGACGCAGTCGTCAACGACCTGCCGCCGCGCGAGCGCAATGTCGCGATGGTGTTCCAGAACTACGCGCTGTATCCGCACATGACGGTGTACGACAACATCGCGTTCGGCCTGCGGCGCCTGAAGGTGCCGGCCGACGAGATCGACCGCCGCGTGCGCGAGGTCGCGCGCATCCTGAGCCTCGACGCGCTGCTCGAGCGCCGTCCGCGCGCGATGTCGGGCGGCCAGCAGCAGCGCGCGGCGATCGCGCGCGCGATGATCAAGACGCCCGACGTGTTCCTGTTCGACGAGCCGTTGTCGAATCTCGACGCGAAGCTGCGCACGCAGTTGCGCGGCGACATCAAGCGGCTGCACCGGCAGTTGAGGACGACCACGCTGTACGTCACGCACGACCAGCTCGAAGCGATGACGCTCGCCGACCGCGTCGTGCTGATGCGCGGCGGCCGCATCGAGCAGATCGGCACGCCGGCCGAGCTGTACGGCCAGCCGCACACCGTGTTCGCGGCCGGGTTCGTCGGCACGCCCGCGATGAACTTCGCGGACGGCACGATCGCCCGCGTCGGCACGAACGTGCTGCTCGACTGCAACGGCACGCGCTGGCCGCTCGTGTCCTCACGCTTCGCGCGGCTGCAGGACGGCCAGCAGGTGAAGGCCGCGATTCGCCCGAACCACCTGCGGCTCGTCGCCGAAGGCGATCCGACCCCGGGCGCGCTCACGCTGACCGGCACGGTCGAACTCGTCGAATTGCTCGGCGCCGAGGCGCTCGTCACGCTGGACTGGCGCGGCCAGCCGTGTGCGACCCTCGTGCCGGCCCCGATGGCTCCGGCGCCGGGCGCCGTGGTAGCGTTGCGCTTCGACGAAGAAGCCCTGCATCTGTTCGACGCCGGCACCGAGCGCAACGTCGCGCTGCCGGAGGCGAACCCGATCGCGCACGCGGCGGCGCCGGCGGCCGCGACGCGCGCCGCGCCGCCTGCCGCGACGGGCTGGTCGATGTCCCGTTCGTAGCACGCCGGCATGCCCCGACGGAGCACACGATGAACCCGGATCTCGAGATCGTTCCCACCCACCGCGACGAATCGTTCCGCGCGTGGGTCCACGACTATCCGCATTCGGTCGCGAAGTGGCACTTTCATCCCGAGTACGAGATTCACCTGATCCAGGCGTCGCGCGGCAAGGTATTCGTCGGCGACCACATCGGCGATTTCGGCCCCGGCAACCTGATCGTCACCGGGCCGAATCTGCCGCACAACTGGGTCAGCGAGCTCGCCGACGGCGAACGCGTGCCGTCGCGCGACGTCGTGCTGCAGTTCTCGCGCGATGCGATCGAGAAGATGGTCGGCGCGTTCAGCGAATTGCAGCCGGTGATCGACCTGATCGACGACGCGGCGCGCGGCGTGCAGTTTCCCGACCGCGTGGGCATCGAGGTCGCGCCGCTGATGCTCGAACTCGCGAACGCGCACGGCTGCCGCCGCGTCGAGATCCTGATGTCGCTGTTCGACCGGCTGTCGTCGTGCCGCGAGCGGCGCGTGCTCGCGGGGCCCGGCTACCGCAGCGACGCGCAGCACTACATGTCGTCGACCATCAACCAGGTGCTGTCGTACCTGCAGCAGAACCTGCCCGGCATGCTGCGCGAAACCGACGTCGCCGCGTTCGCCGGCATGAGCGTCAGCACTTTCACGCGGTTTTTCCGGCGTCACACCGGCTCGTCGTTCGTGCGCTACCTGAACCGGCTGCGCATCAACGAGGCCTGCGAGCTGCTGATGTTTTCCGACCTGACGGTGACCGACATCTGCTACCGGGTGGGCTTCAACAACCTGTCGAACTTCAACCGTCAGTTTCTCGCGATGAAGCAGGTGCCGCCGTCGAAGTTCCGCGCGCTGCACCGGCTCAACGAACCGCACGGCCGCGACGACGCGCCGCCCCCGCGACGCGCGCCGCCGCGCGCCCCAGACAGGACGCTTCATACGTGACATATCTCGGCATCGATCTCGGCACGTCCGAGGTCAAGGTTCTCCTCACCGATTCCCGATCGGTCCCCCTCGCGACCGGCTCGGCCACGCTGTCGATCAGCCGGCCGCATCCGCACTGGTCCGAACAAAGCCCGCAAGCGTGGTGGCACGCGATGCTCGACGCGATCGCGTCGGTGCGCGCCGCGCACCCGGCCGGCTTCGCCGCGCTGCGCGGCATCGCGCTGTCCGGCCAGATGCACGGCGCGACGCTGATCGACCGCGCGGACCAGGTGCTGCGCCCCGCGATCCTGTGGAACGACACGCGCGCCGGCACCGAATGCGTCGAGCTCGAGGCGCTGGTGCCGGAATCGCGCGCGATCACCGGCAACATGGCGATGCCCGGCTTCACCGCGCCGAAGCTGCTCTGGCTCGCGAAATACGAGCCGGCCGTGTTTCGCGCGGTGCACAAGGTGCTGCTGCCGAAGGACTACCTGATCTGGCGCCTGTCCGGCGAATTCGTGTCCGACCTGTCCGACGCGTCGGGCACGCTGTGGCTCGACTGTGCGCGCCGCGACTGGTCCGACCGGATGCTCGCCGCGACCGACCTGTCGCGCGAGCAGATGCCGCGCCTCGTCGAAGGCAACGCAGCCGCCGCGCAGTTGCGCGACGCCTTGCGGCGCGATTGGGGCATCGCCGGACCCGTGACGATCGCCGGCGGCGCCGGCGACAACGCGGCGTCCGCGATCGGCATGGGCGTCACGGGCGCCGGCAGCGGCTTCCTGTCGCTCGGCACGTCGGGCGTGCTGTTCGCCGGCAACGACCGCTTCGCGCCGAACCCGGACGCCGCCGTGCACGCGTTCTGTCACTGCGTCGACGGGCGCTGGCACCAGATGAGCGTGATCCTGTCGGCCGCCGCGAGCCTCGACTGGCTCGCGCGCGCGCAGGGCACGACCGCCGGCGCGCTGGCGGCGCGCGCCGAACGCGCCGATCCGGCTCGCGCGCCGCTGTTCCTGCCGTATCTCGGCGGCGAACGCACGCCGCACAACGACGCGCATGCGCGCGGCGTGTTCTTCGGGCTGTCGAACGAACACGATGCCGACGATCTCGCGTATGCGGTGATGGAAGGCGTCGCGTTCGCGATGGCCGACGGCTACGACGCGCTGCGCGCGGCCGGCACGACGCTCGACGCGGTGTCGTTCATCGGCGGCGGCTCGAAGAGCGCGTTCTGGGCGCGGCTGTGCGCGAATGCGACCGGGCTCGCGATGCAGCGCCATGCGGACGGTGCGGTCGGTGCGGCGCTCGGCGCGGCGCGGCTTGCGCGTCTCGCGGCGACGGGCGACACGCTGGAGGACGTCTGTGTCGCGCCGCCCGTCGCGGAGACGGTCGTGCCCGATGCCGCATCGGCCGATCTGCTGACGGGGCGACTCGCGCGCTATCGGCGGTTGTATCGCGCGCTGCGGGACGAGTTCAAGGACGCCGACTGAACGCTCGGGCGACGTACCGCTTCGCCGTTCGGAGCGTTTTATCGGTCAGGCGCGCTTGACCCGGCCCTTGGGATCGCCTTTATGCTGAGCGCAACGAATCGACGGCAAGGAGGTGACGGATGGGTACCGACACACCCCGTTTGAACGCATCGGCCGCCGCCGCGCGGCTCGGCGTCTCGATCAAGGCGCTGCGGCTGTACGAGCGGCAGGGCCTCGTCACGCCGGCACGCACGCCGGCCGGATACCGCACGTACGGCCCGGAAGACCTCGCGCGTGCCGCCGACATCGCGGCGCTGCGCAAGCTCGGCCTCGGGCTCGCGCAAGTGGCGAGCGTCCTCGACGGCGACGCGCGCCATCTCGATGCCGCGCTGGCTGCTCACGAAGCGGCGCTCGATCACGGGATTCGCGCGCTCGTGAGCAAGCTCGACGGCGTGCGCGCGATGCGCGCCAACCTCACGCGCGGCCGGATGCCGGCCGATGGCGACCTGACGCGGCTGCTCGGCGAAACGGACGCGGGGGTCGCGTTCAGCCTGCCGTGGCCGTGGGGCGGCGAACGGTTCGAGTGTCGCGATATCCGGCCGTTGAACTACATCATCGGTTCGCTGGGGAGCGGCAAGACGCGGCTCGCGCTTCGGCTGGCCGATGCGTTGCCCGGCGCCGTGTTCGTCGGCCTCGATCGGCTGGACGACGATTGCGCCGCGGCATCCGACGCATTGCGCGCCGATCCGGAACTGAAGTCGCGCGTCAACCGCACGTCGGCAGTGCTCGCCGGCAACGGCGCGACGCCGTCGGCGGCGCTGACCGCACTGCTCGTCAGCCTCGAAGCGGAAAGCCCGCGCGTGCGGATCGTCGACATGATCGAACAAGGCCTCGACCGCGCCACGCAACTGGCATTGATCGCGCATCTGCGCGAATGCGCAGCCGCCGGCATGCGGCCGCTGTTCCTGCTGACCCGCTCGACGGCGATCCTGGATCTGTCAGCGGTCGGCCCCGACGAAACCATCCTGTTGTGCCCGGCCAATCACAGTCCGCCCGCGCGCGTGGCGCCTTACCCGGGCGCGCCGGGGTATGAAGCCGTGGCCACGTGCCTCGCGACGCCGGAGGTGCGGGAGCGGATTGCGCGGCGGCCGGAAGCGCGCGCCGTCATGCTTCGTGCGGAGCAGGAAATGAATACTTCGCGACCTGCCCGTCGGAGAACGTGATGGCGCGCGACGAAAGGGTAGAAATCGAACTCGGCGATATCGAATCGACCGAACAGTTTCTACGTGCGCAACGCTTCAAACCGATTCATGGTCGCAGTAACCCGACATGGATTCGCATCCGGATCGACACCATCGGACGAGTTCGTTGCTTGCCGGCCGCTGTCGGGACACGTCGACAAGTCGTCTTGTCCGGATGGCCAAAATCGCGCGCAAACGGTCATTCGCGTTCAACATGAAGGACATCCGAAAGCGTTCGTTTCGGATATCGTCCACCTTTCCTGCCAGCACGCCACATGACCGCAAATGGAAACAGTACCGGCCCGGCCGATATCGGCCCCTGCGACGCGATGAGCCGATTTCGCGTCACCTACGACGGGCCCGCGCTCGAATCGTCCGAGATGGACGTGCGCGAACTCGCGCCCGCGCTGCTCGCCTTCGGCGATTTGCTCGATGCGTCGACGCGCGCGCTGTGCGGCGATCAGGTCCGG
>NZ_LOYC01000032.1:0-104331 GCF_001524725.1 Burkholderia sp. MSMB1072 | reverse complement strand
GACGCGAACCGCGAGCAGGCGATCAACGCGCTCGTCGGCGCGGGCTTCGGCGCGGCCGGCCAGCGCTGCATGGCGACGTCGGTCGTCGTGCTGGTCGGCAAGGCCCGCGACTGGCTGCCCGATCTCGTCGACAAGGCGAAGGCGCTGAAGGTCAACGCGGGCGCCGAAGCCGGCACCGACGTCGGCCCGGTCGTGTCGAAGGCGGCGAAAGAACGCATCCTGTCGCTGATCGACGCCGGCGTGAAGGCCGGCGCGACGCTGCTGCTCGACGGCCGCGACGTGAAGGTGCCCGGCTACGAGCAGGGCAACTTCGTCGGCCCGACGATCTTCTCGGGCGTGACGACCGACATGTCGATCTACACCGAAGAAATCTTCGGCCCGGTGGTGGTGGTGCTCGAGGTCGACACGCTCGACGACGCGATCGCGCTCGTCAACGCGAATCCGATGGGCAACGGCGTGGGCCTGTTCACGCAGAGCGGCGCGGCGGCGCGCAAATTCCAGAGCGAGATCGACGTCGGCCAGGTCGGCATCAACATCCCGATTCCGGTGCCGGTGCCCTATTTCAGCTTCACCGGCTCGCGCGGCTCGAAGCTGGGCGATCTCGGCCCGTACGGCAAGCAGGTCGTGCAGTTCTACACGCAGACCAAGACGGTCACCGCGCGCTGGTTCGACGACGACGCGACGGCAGGCGGCGTGAACACGACGATCGCGCTGCGCTGATGCAGCGCACGGGGAACCTCGACATGGACATTGCATTCATCGGACTCGGCAACATGGGCGGCCCCATGGCCGCCAACCTGCTCAAGGCCGGCCACACGCTGACGGTGTTCGACCTCGACGCGCACGCGGTCGACGCCGCGGTGCGCGCCGGCGCGACGGCGGCCGGCTCGCCGCGCGACGCGGCCGCGCGCGGCGCCGTCGTGATCACGATGCTGCCGGCCGCGCAGCACGTGCGCGCCGTCTACCTCGGCGGCGACGGCGTGCTGGCCGGTGCGCGCGCCGGCGCGACGCTGATCGACTGCAGCACGATCGATCCCGGCACCGTGCGCGCGGTGGCCGAAGCCGCCGCGCAGCGCGACTTCCCACTCGCCGACGCACCCGTGTCGGGCGGCACCGGCGGCGCGCAGGCCGGCACGCTGACCTTCATGGTCGGCGCGAACGGCGCGCTGTTCGAGCGCATCCGCCCGGTACTGCTCGACATGGGCAAGAACGTCGTGCACTGCGGCGGCACCGGCACCGGGCAGATCGCGAAGATCTGCAACAACCTGCTGCTCGGGATCTCGATGATGGGCGTGGCGGAAGCGATGGCGCTGGGCGCCGCGCTCGGCATCGAGCCGGCCGTGCTGGCCGGCATCATCAACACGTCGACCGGCCGCTGCTGGAGTTCGGACGCGTACAACCCGTATCCGGGCGTGAGCGACACGGCGCCGGCCGCGCGCGGCTATGCGGGCGGCTTCGCGGCGAACCTGATGCTGAAGGATCTCGGGCTCGCGACCGAAGCCGCGCGCAGCGCGCATCAGCCGGTCTGGATGGGCGCGCTCGCACAGCAGCTGTATCAGTCGATGAGTCAGCAGGGGCTCGGCACGCTCGACTTCTCCGCGTGCGTGAAGCTGTACGAGGCGCAGCCGGCCTGACCCGCCCGACCGTCACCGGACGTGCGCCGACCCGCGATGTGCCCGAATGGCGTCGCGGGTCGGTTTGCATGCGGGGGGAGAAGGAAAACGGGGCGGCGTAATCATGCCGCCGCTCGGTCAACCGCGCGGGTTCGACGCCGTTTCGAAGGTCGGATGGCACTCGAACGCGAGTTCGGAACGTGCGTCGATGCGGCGGCCGCCGGTCAGCGATTCCTGCTTCATGCTCGCGCGCATCCCGCGCTGCGTGCAGTAGTTGGTGGCTTCGCTGACGGCCTTCGCGTGGGCGTCGGCCCATGTCGTCGACACGCCGACCGTGTGCGTCGTCACGGTGAACACGTTCGGGTTCGACGTCGCGGTCACGTCGGAAGCAGTCGAACACGCGGCGAGCAAGCATGCAGCCGCCGCAATGGTCAACCATCGCAAGGTTCGAAAAGAGACTGGAATGGACATGGAGGGCAAGCGCACGCCGGGCGACGTGCATTGAGCAACATAGGCGACAGTATGCCTGCTCGATCGCCGGAGATCATGCCCCTTTCGGTGAACACATTGTTTCGAATGGTTAAACGATGGCCGAATCAGGCAAGATTTACGCCCGTCGCCGGCCATCGTTTTCGTCCGGCAGGTCATTTCGCCCGGTGCGCCCGCCGGCCGGGGCGCTCACGCCGGCGCGACGGTCAATGCGCCCCCGCCTGCCGGATTCTCGCGGACGCTTCCGCGAGGTTTCGCCACGCCGGCTGCCCCGGCGCATAGCGGGCGCGAATGTAGGCGGCAAGCTCGGCCATCTGGCGGTCGTCGAACGCATCGCCGAAGCCCGGCATGTAGCCGAGCCCGTCGGTGGCCGGCTGGTCGATCCCGTGGTGCAGCACGCGCAGCAGGTTGTCCGGCGTCGCCTGGCTGACGCTCGTGTTGAGCCCCATCAGCGGACGCACGCCGAAATGCCCGACGCCACCCGATTCCGCGTGACAGACCGCGCACGCCGCGTCGAACGCGCGACGGCCGTTCTCGAGGCCGAGCGTCGCGATCGTTTCCGCGCCGCGCGCGTGGCGGCTGGCTGCGTCCGCGGCGACTGCCGCGTCGACGGGCGGCGACAGCGACGCCAGATAATGCGCGATCGCCCGCACGTCGGACTCGGGCAGCGCCGCGAGCCCCGCGACGACGGGCGCCATCGGCCCGGCCGCGACGCCGTGCTGCGCCGAGAAGCCCGTGCGCAGATAGTCGAACAGCGCGCCTTCGGTCCACGGTACGGGCGAAGCCGGCGACGCGACGAGCGGCGGCGCGACCCATCCTTCCGCCTCGCCGCCCGCCAGGTAGGCAAGCCCGCCCTTCTCCGCACCGAGCGCGTTGCGCGGCGTGTGGCAGGCGCCGCAGTGCCCCGCGCCGTCGACCAGATACTTGCCGCGATTCCACGTCGCCGAGCGCGCCGGGTCCGGCGCAAATGGCCGCGCATCGTGAAACAGCCAGTTCCAGCCGGCCACGAGACGCCGCCGGTCGAGCGGGAACGGCAGCTTCGTTTTCGGCGGCTCGTGCCTCACCGGCGGCTGCGACATCAGGTACGCATAGAGCGCGAGCAGATCGGGCTCGCTCAGCTTCGCGAACGCGGTGTACGGGAACGCCGGATACAGGTGCGAGCCGTCGCGCGAGATGCCTTCGCGCATCGCACGGGCGAACGCCGGATACGACCACGTGCCGATGCCGGTTTCCGGATCGGGCGTGAGATTCGTCGTGTAGATCGTGCCGAACGGCGTATCGAGCGCGAGGCCGCCCGCGTTGGCCGCGCCGCCGGGCGCCGTGTGGCACACCGCGCAATCGCCGGCGAGCGCGACCTGGCGGCCACGTTCGAGCGTCGCCGCGCTCCACATCGCGCCGTCCGCGCCGCCCGGCGCAACAGGCGCGATCGGCGCGGGGCCCGGCAGGATCGCGCACGCCAGCCCGATCAGCCCGCCGACCACGCCGACCACGCCGCCCGCGCCGCCGCCGGCCAGCCAGCGGCGCCAACGCGATGCGCGGCGCGCGGCCGCCCGCGGCCGGTCGCCGACATCCGCCGGCGCCGGTTGCGCGAGCGCGGCGCGAATGTGCGCGGCGTCGAACGGCGGCGCACGAAAACGCACGCCCGTCGCGTCGTACAGTGCGTTGGCGATCGCGGCCGCGGCCGGCGCAACTGCCTGCTCGATTCGCCGCGCGTCGTATGCGGACAGGTCGCCGTGTGCGCGATGCGCGGCTGCATCGACTGCAACCAGCTCGTGCGCGAACGCATCGGGCCGCGCGCCGGCATCGGTCTCGTCGTACGCGGGCCGCGCGGACAACCGTGCCCCCATCACGCGCGATATCGCGGCCTCGATCTGCCACGCCGGCAGGCCCGCCGTCGACGTGTCGCCCGGCTCGCCCGCGCCCTGCCCGGCCACGACGCGCCGCACCGAAACATCGCCCGTCGCGCAATCGACTTCGAGATCGACGACCCACGCGGACCAGTGCGAATCGTGGCCGGCATCGTCGCCGGGCGCGACTGCGCGCGCATCGACACGCTCGCCGTCGAAAGCGAAACCGCGACCGCTGACACGCGACGCCGCGTTCGCCCGGGCCGCAGCCGGCACGCCCCACGCAGCGCGTTCGCTGACCATCCGGATCGTTTCGCGCGGGCCCGCATCCCGCGCGGCGTCGAGATGCTGCAACCGCAACGCGACCGGATCGCGCCGCAATGCGCCCGCCAGTTCGTCGACGAAGGATTCGCGGGCAAAGGCGTGGGCGTGACCGGGAATCGCGCCGTCGGCATCGGCCAGCTCGATCGACGTCTGCGCGTGCCGGTACACGAATGGCGATGCGGAGCCGGGATCGGCGCGCTCCTCCACTGCCCGAGCATCGCCTGCGCCGGCCGCCCGCGCGCGATAGCGCCAGGCCGTCATCCGGCCGTCGGGCGCGGTCCGCGTTTCGATATCGAACGATGCATGCGTGCGCGCATCGCCGAGCGGCCACGCGTAGCGCGCGTGGTGCGGACGCGATGCGTCGGCGGCCGCTTCATCGTGCGGCGCCGGTTCCGTCACGCGCGCCGGCGCCGCGGGCAGATCCGCATCATGCTTCATCGCCGCCTCGCAGATAGCGTGCGGCGCGACGCACCGCGCGGATGATCTCCAGATGCGTGCCGCAGCGGCACAGGTTGAAGCGCAACGCATCCCGAATCGCTGCATCGTCGGGCGCCGGGTTGCGGTCGAGCAGCGCCTTCGTGCTCATGATCATTCCGTTCAGGCAGTAACCGCATTGCGCGGCCTGCTCGTCGATGAACGCGCGCTGGATCGGATGCGGCGCGTCGCACGACCCGAGCCCTTCCAGCGTCGTGACGTCGCGCCCGTGCGCGGCTGCGGCCGGCACGACGCACGAACGCGTGGCCTGCCCGTCGACGAGCACCGTGCACGCACCGCACTGCCCGAGCCCGCAACCGTATTTCGGGCCGTTGAGCGCGCAATCGTTGCGCAGGACCAGCAGCAGCGGCGCGTCGGGCGCGGCATCGGCGAAGGTATGCGGCGTGCCGTTCACGCGAAACGCCAGCGGCCGCGACGGAGAAGCGGGATGGGACATGAATGGATCCGGAATACGGCGTGCGGGCCGGAGTCGGCCGGCGGCGGACACGGCCGCCGGCTGGCGCCTGCCGGCGCGCCTGACATATAACACGCCGAAATGCGCGCGTTGCGACGCATCGATTCCCGCGCCGGCGAAGCGGCAGCAACGCGCCGCGGGCGCCGGCGCCCGCGCGTCAGGCCGCGGCCGCCACGTTGCCGCGCGACGGCGCTTCGAGCGGCACGTCGAACACGTCGTAACCGAACACCCACGACGGATCCTCGTTGGTGCGCAGCCACGTGTTGTTGTGCGACACGAGTTGCACCTTCGACGCGCGCGCCGCACGGTTCGCCTCGTACAGCGCGAACGCGCCCGCATGGTCGCCGATGCCGACTTCGTCGAGACAGCGCGCGAGCATCGCGGCGTCCTCGATCGCCATCGCCGCGCCCTGCGCCATGTGCGGCTTCATCGGATGGCACGCGTCGCCGAGCAGCACGAGACGGCCGCGGCTCCACAGCGGCAGCGGATCGCGTTCGAGCAGCGGCCATTTGGTGATCGACGGCGATACGTCGATCAGGTGCCGGATGTCGGCATGGAAACCGGCGAACGCCTCGCGCATCTCGTCGCGGCTGCTGTCGACCATCGACACGCCTTCCGGCCACTCGGCCTGCGGCACCCCCGTCACGTAGTAGTACTCGTCGCGCTTCTCGGTCACGTAATAGACCATCATGTGACGATCCTCCGACCACCACTTCACGCACATGTCGTACGGCTTGTTGCCGAGCAGCGAGGCGGGGAACACCGCGCGGTGTGCGACGTAACCGGTGTAGCGCGGCGGTTCCGCACCGAGCAGATGCTCGCGGAGCCGCGAATTCACGCCGTCCGCGCCGATCGCGATGTCAGCCGTCTCGACGCTGCCGTCGGCAAACGTGAGGCGCACCTCGCTGCCGGTGTCCTCCACCGCCGCGAGCCGCTTGCCGAAGCGAATCGTGCCGGGCGTCACCGCCTGCGTCATCAGCGCATGGAAATCGCCGCGATGCACGGTCAGGTAGCTCGCGCCGTAGGTCTTGCGCGCGTAGTCGCCGAGCGGAATCCGCGACAGCACGTCGGCCGTCTGCCAGTCGCGGCTGTACCAGCAATCCGGATGCGAACCCATCGTTTCCAGCGCGTCCTCGCAGCCGATGCGCCGCATGATCTTCATCACGTTCGGACCGAGATGGATGCCCGCGCCGAGACGCGAGAACGCGGGCGCCTGCTCGTACAGCGCGACGTCGTAACCGCCGCGCTGCAGCAGCGCCGCAGCGGCCGTGCCGCCGAGGCCGGCGCCGATGATTGCGATACGGGGTTTGCTCATGCAGATCTCCTGATCGTGGGCCCGTTGCCGAACGCGGCGCGAAGACGGGCGGATTGAATGGCGTTCATGTAGCGTACACACTCAATTTATTCAGGACAAGAGGATTGTCGATCGACGCCTCGGCATTCGGGAAAACACCAATAAATCGTCGAAAATCCGCGCACACAAACAATCCATCCATGCCGGACGTCATTTTGATCCATTGCCATTTTCAAATGTACACACTAGACTTTGCCCAACATCCGGCGATCCCGCGCCAGCGTGCCGCCCCACCCTTACCGACACGGAGCCTCCCGTCATGAGCAAGACCTACCGCATCGGCCAGATCGTGCCGAGTTCCAACACGACGATGGAAACCGAGATCCCCGCGATGCTGCGGCTGCGCGAAGCAATCCGTCCCGAGCGGTTCACGTATCACTCGAGCCGGATGCGGATGAAGAAGGTCGTCAAGGAAGAGCTCGCGGCAATGGATGCCGAATCCGACCGCTGCGCGGTGGAACTGAGCGATGCGCGCGTCGACGTGCTCGGCTACGCGTGCCTCGTCGCGATCATGGCGATGGGGCACGGCTACCACCGCGTATCGCAGGCGCGCCTCACGAAGCACACGGCCGACAACGGCGCGCAGGCGCCGGTGCTGACGAGTGCGGGTGCGCTCGTCGATGCGCTGAAGGTGATCGGCGCGAAGCGGATCGTCGTCGTCGCGCCGTACATGCTGCCGCTCACCGAGCTGGTGGTCGACTACATCCGCAACGAAGGCTTCGACGTGCTCGCCTACCGCGCGCTGGAAATCCCCGACAACCTCGACGTCGGCCGCCACGATCCGGCGCGCCTGCCCGACATCGTGAAGACGCTGCCGTACCGGGATGCCGATGCAATCGTGCTGTCCGCGTGCGTGCAGATGCCGTCACTGCCGGCCGTCGCGAAGGTCGAGGCGATGACGGGCAAGCCGGTGATCACCGCCGCGATCGCGACCACCTACGCGATGCTGCGCGAACTCGATCTCGAGCCGGTCGTGCCCGGCGCCGGCGCGCTGCTGTCGGGCGCGTACTGAGTGCCGCCACCACTTCGGAGACTCCCCATGCCCTCGACTTTCCTGTACGGCGCGAACGTCCGCGCCAACGGCATCCGCCAGCACTACCTGCGCTACGGCGGCGCGACCGGCGCACGCGCATCGCGCCCGGCAATCGTGCTGATTCCAGGCATCACGAGCCCCGCGATCACCTGGGGCTTCGTCGGCGAAACCTTCGGCGCGGCGTTCGACACCTACGTGCTCGACGTGCGCGGCCGCGGGCTGTCCGAAGCATCGCCGGCGCTCGACTACAGCCTCGATGCGCAGGCGGACGACGTCGCGACGTTCGTCGCCGCGCTCGACTTGCCGCGCACGAGCCTCGTCGGCCATTCGATGGGCGCGCGGATCGCCGCGCGCGCAGCCCGGCGCGGCACCCGCGGGCTCGCGTCGGTCGTGCTCGTCGACCCACCCGTGTCGGGCCCGAACCGCCGCGATTATCCGGGCAAACTGCCGTGGTACATCGACTCGATGGCGCTTGCGCGCGCCGGCACCGACGCTGAAGGCATGCGCGCGTTCTGCCCGACCTGGACCGATGCCGAACTGCGGTTGCGCGCCGAATGGCTGCATACCTGCGACGAGCGCGCGGTGCGCACGTCGTACGAAGGCTTCCACACCGACGATTTCCACGCGGATGCCGCGCAACTGGCCGTGCCGTCGCTGCTGATCACGGCCGAGCGCGGCGACGTGGTGCGCGACGACGATGTCGCCGAACTGCAGCGCGCGACGCCGTCGATGCGGCACGTGCGCGTGCCCGATGCCGGCCACATGATCCCGTGGGACAACGCGGCGGGCTTCTACGCGGCGTTCGGCGATTTCCTCGGCGCGCCGCTCGCGGCCTGAGCGCGCGGCGCCCGCCTCTTTCCTTCTTTAACGGAGCCGACGATGCCAGTCAGCGACACCCAATTGATCGACGCGTGGAAGCAGGTCCTCACGCTGTCGCGCCTCGAACCGGGCCAGACCGTCACGATCCTGACGAGCGCGGCCACCCATCCGCAGACGCTGTCGTGCGCGCTGATCGCGACGCAATCGCTGGGCGCGATCGTCAACCGGCTCGACCTGCCGCCCGTCAACGGCGACAAGGCGTTCAGCCGCGATCCGCTCGCCTACCTCGGCACGACGCCGCTGACCGGCAACAAGGCCGCGATCGCCGCGCTGCGCGAGAGCGATCTCGTGCTCGACCTGATGACGCTGCTGTTCTCGCCGGAGCAACACGACATCCTGAAATCGGGCACGAAGATCCTGCTCGCGGTCGAGCCGCCCGAAGTGCTCGTGCGGATGGTGCCGACCCTGGCCGACCGCACGCGCGTGCTCGCCGCATCGAAGAAGATCGCGGCCGCGCGCGAGATGCGCGTGAGCTCGGCGGCCGGCACCGCGCTCGTATGCCCGCTCGGCGAGTTTCCGCCGACCGCCGAGTACGGCTTCGTCGACGCACCGGGCCGCTGGGACCACTGGCCGAGCGGCTTCGCGCTGACTTACCCGAACGATCGCACCGCACGCGGCACGATCGTGATCGATCGCGGCGACATCCTGCTGCCGCAGAAGCACTACGTGCGCGAGCCGATCGCGCTGACCGTCGAAGGCGGCTACGCGACGCGCATCGAAGGCGGCGTCGACGCCGATCTGCTGCGCGACTACATGGAAACGTTCGCCGACCCCGAAGGCTATGCGATCTCGCATATCGGCTGGGGGCTGCAGCCGCGCGCACGCTGGTCGACGCTCGGGCTGTACGACCGCGAGGCGACGATCGGGATGGATGCGCGCGCGTTCGAGGGCAACTTCCTTTTCTCGCTCGGCCCGAACAACGAAGGCGGCGGCAACCGCACGACCACCTGCCATATCGACATCCCGCTGCGCCGCTGCACGGTCGAACTCGACGGCGAGACCGTCGTGCGCGACGGCCGCGTGACCGATCAACCCGCCTGACCGACGAGTGCTCGACACCATGAACGATCTTTCCCGTCACGCCGAAGCGAACGTGTATCGCCAGCAGGGCTTCGGCACGCCGCTGCCGCCGCACGGCAACCTCGGCCTGCTGATCGTCGACTTCGTGGTCGGCTTCGCCGATCCCGCGACGTTCGGCGGCGGCAACATCGCGCCGGCGATCGCGCGCACGACGCGTGCGCTCGCGCTGGCGCGCGAACGCGGCTGGCCGGTCGCGCACAGCCGCATCGTCTACGCGGACGACGGCAGCGACGACAACGTGTTCTCACTGAAAGTGCCCGGCATGGCGACGCTGACCGAGCATCACCCGAACAGCGCGATCGTGCCCGAACTCACGCCCGCGCCAGGCGAACTCGTCGTGCGCAAGACCGTGCCGTCCGCGTTCTTCGGCACGCAGCTCGCGCCGTGGCTCGCGCAGCGCGCGGTGCAGACGCTGCTCGTCGCAGGGGCCGTGACGAGCGGCTGCGTGCGCGCGAGCGTCGTCGATGCGATGTCGCACGGGTTCCGCCCGCTCGTGCTCGCCGATTGCGTCGGCGATCGCGCGATCGCGCCGCACGACGCGAACCTGTTCGACATGCAGCAGAAATATGCGGCCGTGATGCCGCTCGACGATGCGATCGCGGCGATCGACGCCGTCCAGGCCCGCGCGCGCTGAGTCGCGACGGATCGCGGGCGGCACGCGTGCAAGTGCATCGTGTGCCGCCGCGATTGACGCTGCGCTTTTGGCGACCTAGATTGACTCGACGCGCGCCGCCGCCCGAATGCTTCGCGCCCCCATCGCCCGCCGGCCGCGCCGCCCCTCGACAGGACCTCTCCCCCGTGAACCGCTCCGAACTGCTCGCGCGCACCGGCTGCCTGACCGTGATCCGGCCGCCCGCGCCGCCCGTGAAGCCGGCGCCCGGTCAGCCGGGCAGCCCGTCGTCCTACGTGCCGGCGCTGCCCGAAATCTTCGTCGCGATTCTCGACGACGGCCGCATCCTGGCGTTCAACGGGCACGTCGATCTCGGCACCGGCATCCGCACGTCGCTCGCGCAGATCGTCGCCGAGGAGCTCGACGTGCCGGTCGCGCGTGTGACGATGGTGCTCGGCGACACGGCCGCGACACCGAACCAGGGCCCGACCATCGCGAGCGCGACGATCCAGATTTCCGCGACGCCGCTGCGCTGCGCGGCCGCGCAGGCTCGTCACGCGCTGCTGGCGCTCGCGGCCGAGCGCTTCGGTGTCGACGCGGCACGGCTGGACATCGACGATGGAACGATTTCAGCCGATGGGCAGGCGATGACGTTCGCCGCGCTCGTCGCCGGGCAGCGGATCGCGCTGACGCTCGACCCGAACACCCGCACGAAGGACCCGGCTCGATACCGGATCGTCGGCCGCTCGTCGCCGCGCGTCGACCTGCCCGCGAAAGCGACCGGCCAGCTCACGTTCGTACACGACATGCGCGTGCCGGGCATGCTGCACGGCCGCGTCGTGCGGCCGCCGTACGCGGGCCACGACAGCGGTCCGTTCGTCGGCACGTCGCTCATGGACGTCGATCGCGCGTCGGTGGCCGATGTGCCGGGGCTCGTGGCCGTCGTCGCGATCGGCGATTTCGTCGGCGTGGTGGCCGAGCGCGAGGAGCAGGCGATCCGCGCCGCGCGCCAGTTGCGCGTGACGTGGCGGCCGCTTCCCGCGCTGCCGCCGCTCGACGAGCCGGCCGCCGCGATCGCCGCCGCCCCGGCCGGACGCCGCGTGCTGCTCGACGAAGGCGACGTCGACGCCGCGCGAACGGAACCGGACACGCTCACGCTGTCGCGCACCTACGCGTGGCCGTTCCAGATGCACGGCTCGATCGGCCCGTCGTGCGCGCTCGCCGACTACCGCGCACCGGGCGACGGGCGAATCACCGTGTGGTCCGGCACGCAGAACCCCGTGTCGCTGCGCTACGACCTCGCGACGCTCGTCGCGCGCGACGAAGCCGATGTCGACGTGGTCCGGATGGAAGCGGCCGGCTGCTATGGCCGCAACGGCGCGGACGACGTGTGCGGCGACGCGCTGCTGCTGTCGCGCGCGATCGGCCGCCCGGTGCGCGTGCAGTTGTCGCGCGCGGACGAACATCTGTGGGAACCGAAAGGCGCGGGCCAGTCGATGCAGGTGACGGGCACCGTCACGCGCGACGGCCGCCTGCTCGGCTACGACTTCACGACGCGCTACCCGTCGAACGACGCGCCGCTGCTCGCGGCGCTGCTGACCGGCGCGACCGCGCCCGAGCCGCGCGTGTTCGAGATGGGCGACCGCACGGCGGTGTCGCCGTATGCGAGCCCGCATCGCCGCTTCGTCTGCGAGGATCTCGCGCCGCTCGTGCGCGCAGCGTGGCTGCGCGGCGTGTCGGCATTGCCGAACTCGTTCGCGCACGATGCATTCGTCGACGAATGCGCGGCGCTGACCGGCGTCGATCCGCTCGCGTTCCGGCTGCGCCATCTGCAGGACGCGCGCGCGACCGATCTGCTGCGGGCGGTGGCCGATCGCGCGGGATGGACCACGCGCGCGCCGCGCGCGCCGACCGAACGCGACGAATCGCGGCTCGTGCGCGGCCGCGGGATCGCGTATGCGCGCTACGTGCACAGCCGCTTCCCCGGCTTCGGCGCGGCGTGGTCGGCCTGGGTCGTCGACCTGAGCGTCGATCGCGTGTCGGGCGAGATCCGTATCGAACGAGTGACGGTCGGTCAGGACACGGGCACGATGATCAACCCGGACGGCGTGCGCCACCAGATCCACGGCAACGTGATCCAGGTATTGAGCCGCACGCTGAAGGAGCGCGTGCGGTTCGCCGACGGCAAGGTCGCGTCGCGCGAATGGGCGAGCTACCCGATCCTGACGTTCTCGGAAGTGCCGGACGTCGATGTCGTGCTGATGCCGAGGCAAGGCGAACCGCCGCTCGGTGCCGGCGAATCGGCATCGGTGCCGGGCCCGGCCGCGGTCGCGAACGCGCTGTTCGATGCCACCGGCGTACGCTTCTACGCGCCGCCGTTCACGCCCGAAACGGTGCGCGCCGCGCTGCGCGAGGCCGGCCGGCTGATGAACGCCGACGCGGCCCGCGCATCGGCCACGGCGGGCGCGACGTAGGGCAGCCTGCGCCGCGCGTCACGCGTCGCCGTCTTCTTCCATCATCTTGCGCAGCAGGAACTGCAGCGCGACCCGTTCGCCGGGATTGAGCGCGCCATACGTGCGCTCCGTCACCTGCCGCGCGAACGGCACCGTGCGATCGATCAGCGCGAGGCCGGCCGCGGTCGTGCGCACGATCAGCTTGCGACCGTCGTTCGGGTCGGGCAACACCTCGACCAGCGCGCGTGTCTTCAGGCGCTCGACGACGCCGCGAATCGTCGCCTGATCGATCGCGGTCGCCTTGACGATGTCGTTCAGCGAGCACGCCTGCCGTTCCTTGACCGCGCACAGCGTCACGAACTGCGCGGCCGTGAGATCCGAATCGGGGATCGCTTCCTGGAAAATCGAAACGTGCCGCTGATACGCGCGGCGCAGCAGATGCCCGACCTGATCGTGAAAATCGTACGAATCCTTGGAAGACGCCATGAGAGTGCGGGCCCGCGCCCGCATGCAAATGAAAGACAAGCAGTGTACACCCTCAAATCGGTGCGGCCGCCGGCAGAACGATCGCGTCATTGCGGTGCATCGCGATTCGTGGCATCGCATGCAGATTGCGCGTGACGGTCGCCCGAGCGCAGCGGTCGCCCGCTCGTCGCATCGGCGCGCCGGGCCGGCCGCGCACCGTCGCGGCGGCTGCCGCAGAACCCTGCGCGCACTGCTGCCGGCTTTCGTGCACACACTTCAATTTTGAGTGCATACGCACGAATTTCGTGCATGCCGGCGCGCGTGCCGCAGCGTTTTCAGCGCACGCTTCATATCGTCCATAACCCCTTTTAAAACACGGATTTTCCCGGTCTGACGCTGACATTCCGATGGCCGGATTCATGCCTGTGCGATTCGGTATTTTCTAGTGTGTACGCTATGTATTTGACGTGATATACAGACTCCAGTGCGCAGCGGAACGTCCGCTCGCGTCGATCGAGCCACCCATTCATCCGTCACATTCGAACAGGGGCAGTCCCATGTCTACCGCACACCCGAGCGCCGCCGTTTCCGCCGACGACGCGCTGCACGGCCCTCTCTATCGCAAGGTCACGCTGCGCCTCATCACCCTCTTCTGCCTGTGTTACTTCGCGGCCTATCTCGACCGCATCAACATCGGGCTCGCAAAGCTCCAGATGCTCGATGCACTGAAGTTCAGCGACACCGTATACGGCCTCGGTGCCGGCCTGTTCTTCGCCGGCTACATCCTGTTCGAAGTCCCAAGCAATCTGGTGCTGCAACGCGTCGGCGCGAAGCTGTGGATCGCGCGGATCATGATCACGTGGGGCCTGCTGTCCGGCGCGACGATGTTCGTGCACACGCCGATGCAGTTCTACGTCGTGCGCTTCCTGCTCGGCGCCGCCGAAGCCGGTTTCCTGCCGGGCGTGCTGCTGTACCTGACGCAGTGGTATCCCGATGCGCGTCGTGCACGGATCGTCGCGCTGTTCATGGTCGGCTTGCCGCTGTCGAGCATGATCGGCAGCCCGATCTCCGGCTGGATCATGCGTGCGTTCGACGGCGTGCACGGGCTCGGCGGCTGGCAGTGGCTGTTCCTGCTCGAAGCGCTGCCGTCGGTGCTGCTCGGCTTCGCGGTACTGCGCTGGTTGCCCAACGACATCGAATCCGCGCAATGGCTGAACGCCGACGAGAAGCGGGTGCTGCGCGCGAATCTCGACGCCGATCCGGCCGGCAACAAGAGCCACGCGCTCGGCAAGGCCTTCTCCGATCCGAAGGTATGGGCGCTCGGCCTGATCGACCTGTGCGTGCTGCTCGGTCTGTATGCGGTGAGCTTCTGGCTGCCGACGATCCTGCGCGACACCGGCGTGAAGGACGCGTATCACATCGGCTGGCTGATGGTGATCCCGAACGCCGCCGCCGTGCTCGCCACGCTGTACTGCGGCGCCAGCTCCGATCGCGCGCGCGAACGCCGCTGGCATATCGTCGTCCCGTTCATGGTATCGGCCGTCGCACTGGCGATCGCGGCTTCGTCGTCGCACGGCACGCTCGGCACGGTGCTGCTGTTCTCGCTGATCAACGCCGGCGCGGCCGCCGCGATGCCGGTCGTGTGGGCGCTGCCGTCGACTTTCCTGAAGGGCTCGGCCGCCGCCGGCGGCATCGCGTTCGCATGCTCGATCGCGAACCTCGGCGGATTCGGCAGCACCTATTTCATCGGCTGGCTGCGCGACACGTTCCACTCGCAAAGCGCGGGGCTGGTCGGTTTCGCCGCGTGCATGCTGGTCGGCTGCGCACTCGCGCTCGCCTATCCGGCCCGGCTCGTGAACCGCTGACGCATCGCGCCGCGCGCGCAACACTGCCTTTTTACAACCGCGCCGATCGCGCGGTCTGCCCCCTACGTCCCCCGCGTCATCCCGCGCACGCCGTCCCGCCGGTGCGTGCGCGCTTCCCCCCGCCACGCCGCCGCCGTTCGCCGATTTTTGCACCGCGCAGGCACGTCGATTGCGCCATCCCCGCGCCCGCCCTCCGGCGGACAGCCATCTTCCTTCCAACCGGCGCTGCGACCCGCGCGGCTTTTTGCGCGGCGGTCCCGCATCGCAATGCAGGTTTCCTGAACGAGAGGACGACATGAAATCAATACGAACGATAGTGGCCCTGTGCTCGGTCATTTCCGTGCTCGCAGCATGCGGCGGCGGCGACGACGCCGGGACCGTACTCGGCATCTCGAAGCCGCAGGCGCGCTTCATCAACGCGGTGCCGGCCGGCCCGAACCTCGACTACTACCTGAATGCGAAGATCGACCAGTCTGGCGTCGCATACAAGGGCGTGACGCGCTATCACGACATCGATTCGGGCACGCAGAACGCCAGCTACGACGTGTCCGGCACGACCACGACCGTTGCATCTCAATCGTTCAGCGCGGCGAACGGTCACCACTACACGACGATCGCGTTGCCGAGCACGACGTCGCTGATCTCCGTCATCGACGATCCGTACGACAAGGGCCTGCTGTCGGACAAGGCGCGCGTGCGCAGCTTCAACGCATCGCCGAATGCGCAGAACGTGGACGTCTACGTCGTGGCGCCGGGCACCGACATCACGACCGTCAGCCCGACGATGGCGGGCGCAGCCTACCAGAATGCCGTGCCGGCAACGACGCAGGATTCGGTCTACCTGAACGGCGGCACCTACCAGGTGGTCGTCACGACGGCCGGCAGCAAGTCGCCGATCCTGAAGACCGCGCCGGTCAGCATCGGAAACAACGCCGACTGGCTGCTCCTGACGATTCCGTCGGGCGGGGTCGGCGACGTGACGCCGAACGACATTCACGTACTCGTCGCGCAGGGCAACGACGCCGATACGTCCGCGCAGGAGCTGGGGCCGCAGTAAGGGCCGAAAACGGTCGCGGCGGCCGGTGCGACACGCATCGGCCGCCGTATGTCGAATCCCGGATCAGTCGTCGGACCGTTCGAGGCAGATCACGTGCTCGGCGCGCGTCCCGTCGCCGTGCTCGATATCGACGTCGCCGACATGGCGCACGCGCCAGCCCGGCCGCGTCGCGATCTGCGGCATGTTGCCGGACGGCCGGCTCTCGATCCCGCCGAGCCCTTCGTCGGGCGTATCGATCGCTTCGTCGAGCGATGCGTTCGAATAGATCACGTTGTCCTGCAGTTCCGACGCGCCGGTGCGCGCTTCCATGCCCTTGCCGTCGACGTCGACCGTGTTGTCGGTCATCGCCATGTTCGCGTTGTCGAGCGTGACGATCCGTCCAGCGGCGCGGCGCACGGGGTCGCCGCTGTCCACCGCATGCGCGTCGACGTCGATCGCCGGCAGGCCGGTCGGCATTTTCCCGGCGACCGCCTCCGGCGTCAGCGGACGCCGCGCCGTCTGCGCGGCCTGGGTCGCGGCGTCGGGCATGTCGCCGGCCGCCGGCGTCTTCACCGGGCTCTTCTCGATCTGTTCCCGCTGCTTTTCCGGGGTAGGGTTCGATTCCGCGTTCTGCATCGCACCTCCTTGGCCGGCCCCACGGACGCCAGCGTCACGCCAGCGCCGCCGGGCCGGAAATCGCTACAACGGTCCTTGCAAATCTTTCATGCACACGGCCACCCACGCACGCCATCCGGCGCGCGTGCCGCCGGCACGGCACCCGCAGGCGGACTGCGCGCTCGCGCGCCGCCCGCCCGACCTTCAACCGTGCGTCAGCCGCCGCTCGCGCCGGCCGGTCCGGAAGCCGCGCCCGGCATGCTTGCACCGGTATCGCCGCTGCTGCCGGCCGCCCCGCTGCCAGGCATGCCCGATGGCGCGGTCGAAGGCGCGGCCGACATGCCGCTCGCTGCGCCCGAGTCGGAACTGGCTGCGCCGTTGTCGCCCTTCTTCTGGCAACCCGCGCCTGCCGCCAGGCCCGCGATCAGGATGCCGGCGAAGACGGCTCGCGATACGTGACGAAATGAATATCGCTGCATGACACCTCCGCTGATGTCGATGTGGATGGAATCCTCTGACCCGCAATTTGCGTGCCGCCCCACCGCCGCGGCCGCGTGCGTCGCATTCATTTTTCGAATGACGCCCAGCCGAATATTTAATTTCCCATCGCCGGGGCCGCCGCCCATACTCGCGAACAAATCCGAGACATAACGTCCACGGCGGCCCGGCCCGCGCTGCGTACACCCGCGGCGCGGTTTCGCGCCCCGCACATGGAAGGAGACAACGGCGTGCAACTGGAAGCCCTTCACCGCACGGGCCTCGCGCTCGGCGCGGACGACGCATCGCATCGAACCGACACGGCCGCGCGCGATCCCGCGCTGAGCCCGCGGCTGCACAACCCCGATCTCGCGCCGACCAAGGCCGAAGGCCGCACCTGGGGCCGCTACAGCATCTTCGCGCTATGGACCAACGACGTGCACAACATCGCGAACTACTCGTTCGCGATCGGATTGTTCGCGCTCGGCCTGTCGGGCTGGCAGATGCTCGCGTCGCTCGCGATCGGCGCGGTGCTCGTGTACTGCTTCATGAATCTCACCGGCTACATGGGCCAGAAAACCGGCGTGCCGTTCCCGGTGATCAGCCGGATGAGCTTCGGCATCTACGGCGCGCTGCTGCCCGCGATGATTCGCGCGGTGATCGCGATCGCATGGTTCGGCATCCAGACCTATCTCGCGTCGGTCGTGCTGCGCGTGCTGCTCACCGCGATCTGGCCGGGCCTCGCCGCGTTCGACCAGAATGCGATCTTCGGGCTGTCGACGCTCGGCTGGATCACGTTCGTCGCGATCTGGCTGGTGCAGATCGGCATCCTCACGTACGGGATGGAAACGGTCCGCAAGTACGAAGGGCTCGCGGGCCCGGTAATCCTCGTCACGACGCTGTCGCTCGCCGCATGGATGATCAGCCGCACCGACGGCCATCTCGCGATGTCGATCGGCAAGCCGATGACCGGCCTGAAGATGTGGACGGAAATCTTCGCAGGCGGCTCGCTGTGGCTCGCGATCTACGGCACGCTGGTGCTCAACTTCTGCGATTTCGCGCGTTCGTCGCCGAGCGCGAAGACCGTGCGCGTCGGCAACTTCTGGGGCCTGCCGGTCAACATCCTCGTATTCGCGACGATCAGCTTCGTGCTCGCCGGCGCGCAGTTCGAGCTGAACGGCCACATCATCCACAGCCCGACCGAAATCATCGCGACGGTGCCGAACAAGCTGTTCCTCGTGCTCGGCTGCCTGGCCTTCCTGATCGTGACGGTGGCCGTGAACATCATGGCGAACTTCGTCGCGCCGGCCTTCGTGCTGACGAGCCTCGCGCCGCACCGCCTGTCGTTCCGCCGCGCGGGCCTGATCAGCGCGACGATCGCCGTGCTGATCCTGCCGTGGAACCTGTACAACAGCCCGATCGTGATCGTCTATTTCCTGTCTGGCCTCGGCGCGCTGCTCGGCCCGCTGTACGGGATCATCACGGTCGACTACTGGCTCGTGCGCAAGCAGCGCGTGAACGTGCCCGAGCTCTATACCGAAGCGCCGACCGGCGCCTACTTCTACACGCGCGGCGTGAACCGCAAGGCGCTCGCGGCGCTCGTGCCGTCCGCGCTGATCTCGATCGCGCTCGCCGTCGTGCCGGCCTTCAGCGCGATGACGCCGTTCTCGTGGCTGCTCGGCGCAGCGATCGCGGGCGGCGTGTACTGGCTCTTGGCCGATCGCAAGCGGCACTACGAAGCGCGCTCGGGCGAACACATCGCGGTCGCCTGCGCGCACCACTGACACACACGCATACGGAGTCACGATGAGGATCCTGGTAGTCAACGTCAACACGACCGAGTCGATCACCGACGCGATCGCCGCACAGGCGCAGGCCGCCGCGTCGCCCGGCACGGAGATCGTCGGGCTGACGCCGCGCTTCGGCGCGGAGTCGATCGAAGGCAACTTCGAGAGCTACCTCGCGGCGATCGCCGTGATGGATCGCGTGTTGAACTACGACGAACCGTACGATGCGGTGATCCAGGCCGGCTACGGCGAACACGGCCGCGAAGGGCTGCAGGAACTGCTGACGGTGCCCGTCGTCGACATCACCGAAGCGGCCGCCAGCGTCGCGATGCTGCTCGGCCATCGCTACTCGGTCGTCACGACGCTCGACCGCACGGTGCCGCTGATCGAGGATCGCCTGAAGCTCGCCGGGCTCGATGCGCGCTGCGCGTCGGTGCGCGCGAGCGGCCTCGCGGTGCTCGAGCTGGAAGCGGATCCGGCCCGCGCGATCGAATCGATCGTCGGCGAGGCGCGGCGCGCGGTGCAGGACGATCGCGCGGAAGTGATCTGCCTCGGCTGCGGCGGAATGGCCGGCCTCGATCGGCAGATCGAGGAATGCACGGGCGTGCCGGTGGTCGACGGCGTGTCGGCGGCGGTCGCGCTCGCCGAGTCGCTGGTGCGCCTGAAGCTGAAGACGTCGAAGGTCCGCACGTACGCGCCGCCGCGCGCGAAGCGGATCGTCGGCTGGCCGGGAACCTTCGCGAAATGACAGGCCGCCGGTTGGCTGCCATGTGGCGCGCACGCCCCGTCTCGCCGGGACGCGTATCGGCATGCGCAACCCGCTAGACCGGACGGCCCTGCCCCGCGGCGCGTCCGACGCCGCGGGCGCGCTCGACGTGCTCGATGCACGGCTGATGCGCATCCTGCTCGCGCTGCTGACCGAGCGTACCGTGTCGCGTGCGGCCGTGCGCCTGAACATGTCGCAGCCGGCGACGAGCGCCGCGCTCAAGCGCCTGCGCACGCTGCTCGGCGACCCGCTGCTGGTGCGCAGCCGCTACGGGATGGTGCCGACCGAGTTCGGCGCGCGCCTGATCGAGCCGCTGCGCAATGCGCTGCGCGTGATCGACTTCATCCGCATCCAGCAACCGCGGTTCGACGCGCGCACGTCGGTGCGCACCTACCGGATCGGCTGCCCCGACTACCTGAACGTGCTGTTCGTGCCGAAGCTCGTCGCGCTGTTTCGCGAGCGGGCGCCGAACGCGCAACTGGTGTTTCATCCGCTCGGCGACGGGTTCGACGACGAACGCGCACTGGCCGACGGCGAACTCGACGTCGTGATCGACAACCGGCCCGCACGCCGGTCGCGCTTTCGGCAGGACGACCTGTTCGACGATCGCGTCGTGTGCCTGATGCGCGCGACGCATCCGCTCGCGCGGCGCGGCGCGATGACGGCCGCCGGGTTCGCGGCGGCGCCGCAGCTGTGCCCGACGCCGTCGTGGCTCGAAGCGTCCGGCGCGATCGATCGGCAGCTCGAACGTGTGGGCCTGCAGCGGCGCATCGCCGTCACGCTGCCGCACTTCGAGCTCGCCGCGCATGCGCTCGTGCGCACCGACCTGATCCTCACCACCACGTACCGGCTCGCGCGGCACTACGCGAAGCTGCTGCCGCTCGCCGCGGTCGCGCTGCCGGCCGAGCCGCCGGACATCGTGTACCGGATGACGTGGAACGAAGCGGGATCGTGCGCGGAAGGCGGTCGGTGGCTGCGCGGACTGATCGCCGAAGCGACGCGCGCGTGGCTCGACGCCGAGGCGACGCTGCCGGCAGTCGCCGCGGTCGCCGCTTCCGGGGCCGATGCGGACATCCCGGCAACCGCGCCAGCCACCGCCGATCCGCCCGAGCCCGTCCGGCGCACGCGCCGCAGACCAGCCACGCATTGCCATGCGTCGCATCCGGCACGCGTCGCGCAGGCGGCACGCGTCCATCGCATCGCGACGAAGTCGCACTGACCGACGCCGCACCCGGGCCGCAAGCGTGCGCTCGGACGCCACGCCGCATGTCAGACCGGTCCTATTTACCCGCGCCGCGACGACTCGCCAGAATGACGCATTGAACACGTGCCGACGGGCGTCGCCTCGCGAACGCCCGTAGCCGCTTTATCGAATCGAGGAAATCCGCATGAAGAACGCACTCGTCGCGCTGGCCGTCCCGGTCGCGCTATTCGCGAGCGCCGGCACATTCGCCGGCACTCAGGACTGCTCGACACGCATCCGTGCGCTGAACACGCAGATCGACAACGCGAAACGGTTCGGCAACATGCAACAGGCGATGCGCCAGCAGGCCGCGCTCGATCGGATCACGGCCAACTGCACGGACGCCGGCCAGCTCGCGCGCGCCGAACGCAAGCTGACCGACAAGGCGCGCGACCTGCGCAATGCGGAAGACGAGGTACGCGACGCACAGGCGCGCGTCCGCGAAGCCGAAGCGCTCGGCGACGCAAGGAAGCTGAACCATGCGCAACGCAAGCTCGCAGACAAGCAGGCGAAGCTGCGCAACGCCACGCGCGACCTGCACGACGCGCAGGTCGATCGCGACGCGCTGAAAGGCTGACGGATCGAAACGGCGTGCCGCGCGAATATGCATTTCACGATTCGATGTTTGTCGGCCGGAAACCGATTCCGTAATCTGCCCGGCAGCCGCGCCGCCCGCGCGCGGATCACCGAGGACACACCGCCGATGACCCACTCTTTCGCCACGGCACGCCGCCGCACGCTGCAACGCCTTGCCGCCCTCGCCGCCGCGCCGCTCGCGAGCGGCCTCGCGCTGCCCGCGAGCGCGGCCGGCGCCGACCTGTCGGGCGTCACGCTCGTGCTCGGCGACCAGGCCGGCGGCCTGCGGGCGCTGGCCGAAGCGGCGCGCGTGCTCGACGGCACGCCGTACCGGTTCCGCTGGGCCAACTTCCAGGGCGCCGCGCCGCTGTTCGAAGCGCAGCGCGCGGGCGCGATCGATCTCGCGCCAGCCGGCGACCTCCCCGTCCTGACGGCCGCGCTCGGCGATCCGTCGTTGCGGATCGTCGCGACGCGCGTCGGCTCGCCGGCGTCGCTCGGCATCGTCGTGCAGCCCGACTCGCCGGTTCGCACGGTGGCCGACCTGAAAGGGCAAACCGTCGTCGTGTCGTCCGCGCGCGGCAGCATCTCGCAATACCAGTTGTACGGCGCGCTGCGCGAACACGGGCTCGCGCCGCGCGACGTCGACGTGCGCTTCGTGCTGCCGGTCGACGCGTTCTCTGCGTTCGAGGCGAAGCGGATCGGCATCTGGGCCACGTTCGATCCGTACTACGGGCATGCGGTGCGACGCGGCGCGCGCATCGTCCGCGACGGCAGCGGCATCAATTCGGGGCTCGCGTTCCTCACGTCGCCGATCGAAACCCTCGACGATCGCGGCAAGCGCGCGGCGCTCGCGGACGTGCTCGCGCGGCTCGCCCGTGCAGGCCAATGGGCGCTCGCGCATCCCGCCGACTATGCGAGCGTCTATGCATCGCTCACGCGCCTGCCGCCCGACGCGGCCACCGATATCGCACGGCGGGCCGCGCTCGCGCAGCGCAGCCTCAGCGGCGCCGACATCGACGTGCTGCAGCGCGTCGCCGATCGCGCGGCGGCGGACGCGATCCTGCCGCGCCGCGTCGACGTCGCGTCGATCGCCATCCGGAACGTGGCGGCCTGAGTGGCGCCACGCGGGGCGCGGGCACGCGTTCAGCGCGGCCGCGCCATATCGAGATCCGGCACGTCGTCGCCGAACGTCGACGCGACGAGCGTGCGCATCGCGGCGATCAGCAACGTCGGCCCCGACTGGTTGAACGTGCAGCGCTCGCCCGCGGCCGGCACGGCCCGGTGCAGCACCGCGCGCCAGACGCCCCGCCCGCCGTCGCGCTCGAACGCGGCGAACGGCAGCCGCTCGACGAGCGGGCCGCCGTCCGCCCACGACGACGACGGCGCGAACGGCGTCGGCGCGCCGCCCGGCTCGCGAATCACCGTGCATGCCGACGTGTCGACGCGCGGCTCGACGAGGTCTTCCGCCATCGCCACCCAGTAATCGAGCGTGGCTCCCGTCAGGTCCTGGACTTGCATGGCCGTCTCCGCATGACCGTTCTGTCGAACGACGTCCTCGCTGCCGTGTGCACGACGACGAGGACGGCGTCCCATGCGCGACAGGGTTGCGTCCCCCGTCGCCCTGCGACAAGCATAGTTCAACCGCGCTGCATCGCGTTCCGGGACGACCGTGCGACCGCGCATCTCACGCCCGTCGACATCTTCGATCTCGACTCCGACCGCCAGCTCTATCGCACGATACTCATCGGCGACGTGCCGGTCGGCCCCGACGGACGGCCTTCGATCGCGCACGAAGGCACGCCGGTCGAAACGGCGTCAGCCGTCGCCCTCGGCCGACGCTGCGAACGTCGGCTCGCGCGCGCCGGCTTTTCTCCGTCAATCGAGCCACACGCCGTCGAACCGGTGTCCGCCGAGCGGCGAGAACGTCAGCCCGTGTACGCGCCTGGAAATCGGCAGCGACACGATCGACGTCGCGATCGGCGTGAACGGCACCTGGTCCTTGAACACCACCTGCGCCTGCTCGTACAGCGCCGTGCGCTTCGCGACATCCGCATTCGAACGCGCCGCCGTCACGAGTTGCTCGAAGTCCTTGTTGCACCACTTCGCGAGATTGCTGCCGTGCACCGCGTCGCAGCCGAGCAGCGTGCCGAGCCAGTTGTCGGGGTCGCCGTTGTCGCCCGACCAGCCGTACAGGATCGCGTCGTGCTGGCCGTCGTGTTTCGCGCGGCGGTTGTATTCGCCCCATTCGTAGCTGACGATCTTCGCGCGCACGCCGATCTTCGCCCAGTCCTGCTGGATCAGTTGCGCCATCAACTGGGCATTCGGGTTGTACGGGCGCTGCACGGGCATCGCCCACAGCGTCAGGTCGAAACCGTTCGGAAAGCCGGCCTGCGCGAGCAGCGCCTTCGCGGCCGCCGGATCGCGCGGCGCGTCCTTCAGGCGCGGGTTGTACGACCATTGCGCGGGCGGCATCGGGTTCGTCGCGATCGTCGCGTCGCCGTTGAACACGGTCTTGATGATCGCCGCCTTGTCGATCGCGATGTCGAGCGCGCGCCGCACGTCGACGCGATCGAGCGGCGGATGCTGCGTGTTGTACGCGACGAAGCCGACGTTGAAGCCCGTCCCCGAGAACAGCGTCAGCTTCGGGTCGCGCCGCACCGTCTCGAGATCGGCCGGCCGCGGAAACACCGACACCTGGCACTCGCCGGCCACGAGCTTCTGCAACCGCGCAGCCGGATCGGGCGTGATCGCGAACACGAGGCGCGCGAGCTTCACGTCGTCCGGTTTCCAGTAGTCGGGATTCGCATCGTAGCGGATCAGCGCGTCCTTCTGGTACGTGCGCAACAGGAACGGCCCCGTGCCGACCGGGAACTGGTTGATGTCCGACTCGCGATGGCGTGCGGCGAGCTGCGACGCATATTCGGCCGACAGCACCGACGCGAACGCCATCGCGAGATTGCGCACGAAGACGACGTCGGGCGACTTCAGCACGAAGCGCACCGTATAGTCGTCGACCTTCTCGATGCGCTCGATGTTGCGGTCGAAGCCGAGATCGCTGAAATACGGGAAGCTGACCGGATAGGCCTGGCGAAACGGATCGTCCGGGTCGAGCATCCGGCGGAACGTGAACACGACGTCGTCGGCCTGGAACGGCCGGGTCGGCTTGAACCACGCGGTCGTCTGGAATTTCACGCCGCGCCGCAGATGGAACGTGATCGTGCGCTGATCGGGCGACACGTCCCAGCTCGTAGCCAGCGACGGTACGAGATCGAGCGTACCGCGCTTGAATTGCACGAGCCCGTTGTAGATCGTGTACGTGCTCGCATCGAAATCGGTGCTCGTCGTGTGCTGGCCGGGGTCGAAGCCGGCCGGGCTGCCTTCGGAGCAGTACACGAGTGTCTTGCCCGCGGGTGCCGCGAGTGCGTGCGGCACGGCGCCGGCCAGCAGCAGCGACGCGGCCATGCAGCGCAGCAGCGCGGCGCCGGCATGCGATACGCCGCGCGTACGGCGCGCGGCTGACGAAACGAAAGGATTCTTCATGGTGAGAGAGGCAAGCAAGAGGTGCCATGCGAATGACGACCGTCGATCTTCGCGCGCATCCCGCCGATCGCTTACCAATTAATTCCGCGTTGCTTATCGTCGCGGATGCATCCCGCTGCCCCTGCATGGGAATGTCCATGCGAGCGCCGTGGACTTGCTCGCGGAACACCGCCGCGACGCCCGGCCCGGCGTCATGACGCAGCGCCGTTCGCTCACGGTCGCGGACATCCTTCCGGCCCCCTGCAGGTTCCGCCGAATTGGCGCATCGTATCGGTTGGCCAACGCCGGCACCGGTGCGCGGGAATCCGCCGGCGCACGCATGCCGGCACGGCGCACCCGCCGGTGCGCCGCCCGTTCCTGGAGGACCACGCATGTCGCTCAACCCCGATACGCCGTCTCGTCCCGTGAAGTCGCCGGGCCCCGATCATCCGATCCTGATCGAACCGCACTCGTCGCGCGTGGTCGTGAAGGTCGCCGGCAAGGTCGTCGCCGATACGCGCCATGCACTGGTGCTGCGCGAGGCCAGCTATCCGGCGGTGCTGTACATTCCGCGCGAGGATGCCGACATGTCGCTGCTCGAACGCACCGACCACGCGACCTACTGCCCGTACAAGGGCGATTGCGCGTACTACTCGATTCCGGCCGGCGGCGAACGCGCGACCAATGCGGTGTGGACGTACGAGCATCCGAATCCGGCGGTCGAATCGATTCGCGGGCACCTCGCGTTCTATCCGGACCGCGTCGATTCGATCGAGGAAAGCCTGCTCGTCACCGCCTAAGCGCGGTGCCCTGCCGCGTCACCGTTCACGTATCGTCCGGCTGCTGATTTGCATATGCGGATTCATTGGTTGGCCGCCGTCCCGCCTGGCCGTATCGTCTTGAGTCCGGCGCGGGCCGGCCGCGCGCATCGCTCGCGACCGGCCGCGTCCCGTGCCGATCGCGCCATGCCCGCGCGACCCGTGAACCCGCCAGCAGGACGCCTCGATGAACGACACACCGCATGCAGACCTTGAAACGACCCCGGCGAACCCGCGCCGCCGCCGGTGGCTGCACGGCGCGGCCGCCGGGCTGGCCGGGCTCGCGCTCGGGCCGCTCGCGGCCGCGCCCGCACGCGCCGACGCCGGCGGCACGCGATTGCGCATCGGCTTCCAGAAATACGGCAACTTCGTCGTGCTCAAGGCGCGCGGCACGCTCGAGAAGCGTCTCGCGAGCCAGGGCGTCACCGTGCAATGGCTCGAATTCCCGGCGGGCCCGCAACTGCTCGAGGGGCTGAACGCCGGCGCGATCGACGTCGGCACGGTCGGCGAAACCCCGCCGATCTTCGCGCAGGCCGCCGGCGTCGATTTCGTCTACATCGGCAACGAGCCGCCCGCGCCGCAGGGCGAGGCGATCGTCGTGCTGCCCGATTCGCCGATCCGCACCGTCGCGCAACTGCGCGGCAAGAAGGTCGCGTTCAACAAGGGCTCGAACGTCCACTATCTGCTCGTGAAGGCGCTCGAGCACGCGGGCCTCGCGTATGCCGACATCCAGCCGATCTACCTGACGCCGGCCGACGCGCGCGCCGCTTTCGTGCAGCGCAGCGTCGATGCGTGGGTGATCTGGGATCCGTATCTGGCCGCTGCCGAACGGCAGCTCGGCGCCCGCGTGATCGCGAACGGCGACGGGCTCGTGCGCAACACGCAGTACTACCTTGCCGCGCGCAAGTACGCGGCCGCGCACCCGCAGGTGCTGCGTGCGCTGCTCGACGAAGTCGACGCGGTCGATCGCTGGGCGCGCGATCACGTGCCCGAGGTGGCCGCGCAACTGTCGCCGCTCGTGGGCCTCGACGCGCCGACGCTCGAAGTCGCGCTCAAGCGCGCCGGCTACGGCGTGCAACCGATCGCCGATGCGACGGTCGCGTACCAGCAGAACATCGCCGACGCGTTCAGCGCGCTGAAGCTGATTCCGGGCAAGTTGTCGGTGGCGAGCGCACGTTGATGCGTCACGGCGCAGGCGCGCGATTCGCGATGCGACGCATCACGAAGCAGGCGCCGCACCGATACGCCGCCATTCGTCGTAGTCGGTGACGAGGCCCGCGTCGTCGATCGCGATATCGGCCGCATAGGCACCGCTCTCGTAGCGATACACGTGCGACGCCGTGCGCGTATAGCGCTGCTCGCCGCGCACGATGTCGAAATCCGGAAACCGCAGCCACGCGGTGCGAATCTCGGCCGACTCGTCGACGGCAAGCGCCAGCCGCCGGATCGGCAGCGTATTGGTCGACGGACTGAAGCCGAGATCGATATCGGTTGCGCCCGCAAGCATTGGCGCAGCGACGCCGTCGATCGCCCACTGCCCGGCATCGCAGGCGATGCTCCATTGCCGTGGCGGCGCCGTGCCGGTCCACTGCGTCACGCATGCCGAGCGCGTGAGCCAGTCGGCCCCGCATGCGATCGTGTAATCGATGCGAAACGGCGTGCCGTCGATCGCGCCCGTCACCGCCCCCGACAGCGCAATGCCCGTTTGCGACTCGTCGAGCTGGCACCATTCGGCCGCCTGCCACGTCTGCACGATCTGCCACGCGACGCAGTGCGTGCGTCGGGCTTCATTCCGTTGCGTCATGTCGGGTCTCCTGTCGGTCGCGCGGAAGGAAATCGATTTTCGCTCACGGCATGGACGAACGCACGCAGCTTCGACAGCGCGGGTCGCGTTCCGGCCGATAGTCAGTATCGGCTCGATGCACACCGTGGCCCCGCGCCGCTTTGGTACCATCCGTCGATCGGTAAAAATCGGACCGGAAGACAAAAGGCGCGACTTCATGGATTTGTTGGCGACGATGCGCATTTACGTCAGGGTCGTGGAGCGCGGCACGATGTCCGGCGCGGCGCGAGATCTCGACATGGGCCAGCCGGCCGTCAGCGAGCGCATCGAGAAACTCGAAAGGCATCTCGGCACGCGGCTGCTGATGCGCAGTGCGCGCACCCTCGCGTGCACGGAGGAAGGCCGCATCTTCTACGAACGCAGCAAGGCGCTGCTCGAAGCGGCCGAACTGGCCGTTGCATCGGTCTCGAAGACGGAGAATGCGCTCGATGGCACGATCCGGCTCGCGGCGCCGCAATGTTTCGGCGAGGTCGTGATGCCGGGCGTGCTGATGCAGATCCGCACCGCGTATCCGAAGCTGCACATCGACCTGGTGCTGAACGACGATATCGTCGATCCGGTCACCGAGGGCGTCGACGTGTCGATCCGGGTCGGCCAACTCGGCGACGGCGGGTTCGTCGCCTACGCGCTCGGCGCGGTCGGCCGCGTGCTCGTCGCCGCGCCGTCGTATCTCGACCGGCACGGCCCGCTCGACACGAAGGCCGATCTCGCGAACCATCCGTTCATCCGCGTGAAAGGCGTGTTCGCGAACGAACAGGTGCCGTTGCAGCGTGACGGCAGCGCAGTCGAGTACGCGCGCATCCGGACGGTCATCACCACCAGCCACTGGCGCCCGATGTACGACACGATCGCGGCGGGCGGCGGCATCGGCGTGGTTCAGTACCCGGCTTGCGCCGATGCGCTCGCGCACGGCCGGCTCGTCCGCCTGCTTCCGCACTACGACATCCCCGAGTTCGCGCTCAACGTGCTGGTGCACGCGCAGCGGCCGCTGCCGCCGCGCGTGCGCGCCGCCGTCGATCTGCTGAAAAAGGCACTCCCGCCGCTGCTGGCGCACCGTCAGCGGTAGCCATCACGCCTGCAGCGATTTCCCCGGCTCCTTCACGTGCGCATCGACTTCCATCTGATAGAAGCGCGCGCTGACGAAGCCGAACAGCGTCCAGCCGAGGAACACGCACAGGCCGCCGAGCATCAGCGCCTGCTCGCCCGAACTGAACAGCGCATAGAAACTGTACGCGGTCGCGACCATCGCGATCACGTTCGTCACCAGCGCCTTGCCCGGCGGCACCTTCGCGACCTTCTGGATCGTGATCAGCGCGGCCATCGACATCACGTAAGGCACGAGGTTCGTGACGACCGCGAGATCGACGATCTTCTGGAACTGGCTGCTCAGCTCCGGGCTGATCGTCATCAGCGCCAGCGCGACCTGCGCGACCAGCAGGATCACCATGCCGACGATCGGCGTGCCGGTGCGCGTCGCGCGTGCGAACACCGGGAGGAAATAGCCGACGTCCGCCGAGCTCTTGAACACCTGCGCCACCGTGAACTGCCAGCCGAGCAGCGAGCCGATGCACGCGATCACCATCAGCGCGGTGACGATCGTGCCGACGGTCGGCGTGAACATCGTCGCGAACGCGATGCCGAACGGCGCATTCGACTTCGCGAGGATCGCGTTGGGCACGATGCCCGCGATCACGTTGGTCGACACGATGTAGAAGATCGCCGACGCGATCGTGCCGCCGAGCACGGCGATCGGCACGTTGCGCTCCGGATTCTCCACGGCGTCCGAGTTCGCGCACGCCGATTCGAGCCCGAGGAACGCCCACAGCGTCACCGCGATCGAGCTGCCGACCGCCGGCCCGAACGGCATGCCGTGCGGATTCCACGCCGCGCCCCAGGTCGCGCCGCTGAACCAGAACCAGCCGATCAGCGACACGACGACGACCGGAATGATCACGCCCCACACCGTCACCGCGCCGATCCGGCCGGTGATGCGCGAGCCGCCGAAGTTCGCGACCGTCGTCAGCACGAGCAGGAAGATCGTCCACAGGCCGGTCTGCAGCGGCGACAACGTCGCGTCGAACAGCACGGTGCCGTAGCCGACCGCCGTGACGCCGATCGCGACGTTGGCGATCACGAGCGACAGCCCGTACGTGTAGTTCGCCATGTAGTTGCCGGCCTTGCCGAACGCGTACTCCGCGTAGCCGCCCATCCCGCCCGGCTTGCGGCTCAGCATCCCGCAGCGCGCGAACGCATAGGCCAGCGCGAGCGAGCCGCCGGCCGTGACGATCCACGACAGCAGCGAGATCGTGCCGACCTGCGCGAGCTTCGACGGCAGCAGGATGATGCCGGAGCCCATCATGTTGACCGCCGTGAGGATGGTGAGCTGCCAGACGTTCATCCGGCTCTTCGGCGCGGCCGCCGGTGCCGCGTCGGACATGCGCGCTGCGTTTTCCATGATGTCGATCCTTCGATGTGAGGCCGCCGCGCGGCCGGTCGCTCGTACGCCCGGTCGGGCTTCAGGCCGTCAGGCAATACACGCGGTACGTGCCGTCCTCGACCTCCACGCCGTGCGTGTCGTGCGCGAACCCCGGGAACCGCCGGTCGTACGCTTCGAGCGCCTTCAGGTAGCCGAGTACCGGGCCGCCGGCCGGCCCCGCGTTCTCGCCCGGCATCAGGAGCGGGATACCCGGCGGATACGGCACGACGCCGGTGGCCACCGTGCGCCCGGCCAGCTCGTCGAGCGTCACCTGCTCGATGCGGCCCTGCACGAGATGCTCGTACGCGCGCACCGGGCTCATCTCCGGCTTCGGCAGGATCGAGAACGCCTCCGACATCAGGCGCGTCGTGCCGAGCTGTTCCATCGCCGCGAACATCGTGTCGGCCAGATCCTTCAACCCCATGCCCGCATAGCGCGATCCATGCGCCTTCGCGAGCGACGGAATCGCCATGTCGAGCGGCAGGTTCGCGTCGTAGTCGCGCTTGAAATCGCACAGCGCGCTGACGAGCGAACCCCACTTGCCCTTCGTGATGCCGATCGAGAACAGGAACAGGATCGTGAAATCGGTCGTCTTCTCGACGACGATGCCGCGCGCATCGAGATACGCGGTGACGACGCTCGCCGGAATGCCGACCGGCATCAGGCCGCCGGCCGGCGCGACGCCCGGCGTGACGATCGACACCTTGATCGGATCGAGCATGCAGTAGCCGTCCTCGATGTTGCCGAAGCCGTGCCATTGCGCACCGGGGCGCAGCACCCAGCACGCCGGGTCGCTCGCGAGCAGTTCGGGCGGCGCATCGTGGAACGGCAGTGTGCGGCCCGTGCGCGCCTCCAGCACGGTGTCGGGCTGCCAGCATTCGAAGAACCAGTCGCCCTTCGCGCCGAATTCGCCGTTCATTCGCGCGATCATCTGCCGGAACGCGACGGCCTCCTCGATCGACTCGCGCGTCAGCGCGGCGCCGCCGGGGCCGTCCATCATCGCGGCCGCGACGTCGTTCGACGCGATGATCGCGTAGTTCGGCGACGTCGACGCGTGCATCATGAACGTTTCGTTGAACTGGCCATGCGGGATCGGGCTGCGGCCGTCGCGCACGTGGATGTACGACGCCTGCGACAGCGCGGTCAGCAGCTTGTGCGTCGACTGCGTCGCGAACACCGTGGGCCGGTCCGCATGATGGTCGCGCGGGTCGCCGTGCATCGCATGGCGGTCGCGGTAGATCGGATTGAACCGCGCGTAGCCGTACCACGCCTCGTCGAAGTGCAGCCGGTCGACGCTCGCGCCCAGCAGTTCCTCGACACGCGTCACGTTGTAGCAGAGGCCGTCGTACGTCGAGTTCGTGACGATCGCGTGCTTCGGCTGGCGATCCGCCAGCCCCGCTGCGAGCGGGTTCGATGCGATCGCCTCGCGGATGGCCGCCTGCGTGAGGCGCTCCGCGGCGATCGGCCCGATGATCCCGTAGCGGTTACGCGTCGGCACGAGGTACGTCGGGATCGCACCCGACATCGTCATCGCGTGCTCGGCAGACTTGTGGCAGTTGCGATCGCACAGCGCGATCTGGTCGCGGCTCACGCTCGCCATCAGGATGATGCGGTTCGACGTCGACGAGCCGTTCGTCACGTGATACGTGCGATGCGCGCCGAACACGCGTGCCGCGTAGCGCTCGCTTTCGCCGATCGGGCCCGAGTGGTCGAGCAGCGAGCCGAGTTCGCCCACCGAGATCGACAGGTCCGAGCGGAACAGCGATTCGCCGAAGTATTCGAAGAACGCGCGGCCGACCGGCGATTTCAGGAAGCCGGTGCCGCCGGTGTGGCCAGGCGTATGCCAAGAGTATTCGTAGACGCGCGAGAACTTCGCGAGCGCGCCGAACATCGGCGGCAGGACGGTCGAGCGATAGCGTTCGATCGACGCGTGAATGCGCCCGCCGATGAAGTCGGCCGTATCCTCGAGCAGCCACACGAAATCGTCGACCTTGCCCATCACCGCGGCCGGTACCGACGACGCGACGCTGCGGTCGGCCAGCAGGAAGATCGGCACGCTGCCGTTGCGATGCCGGATCGCGTCGACCACGGCCTCGGACGGCCCGTGGCCGTCCACGCCGAGATCCCAGTCGAGCAGCACGCACTGGATCGACGGATCGGAGCGTATCAGCACGATGGCGTCGTCGGCGGACGTGGCCGTCAACACGTCGATACCGCGTTGCACGAGCTCCGCGCTCAGCGTGCGGACTGCGCGCCCGGTTGCGGTTTCCTGCGCGATTTCGTCGTCGACCAGTAGCGCACGCATGCCGAGACGACGAATGCCGCCGACGGATGTATTCATGGTATTGCCCTCGCTGTTGCGTTGCTTCGATTGGTATCGTTCGTCTCACGAGCACGCGGACAGCAGGCCACGGGCAGCGGCATGAGACGCTCGCAATTCCGGCTTGATTCGCCATCCAATTCGGAGCCGACTATGCCATAGATGCTTTTCTCTGAAAAGCTGACGATTCGGTAAAACCATCGGCGCCTTTCAAATCGGATTTCATCATTGGATCATTTTTATGTGCGCCGCAGCATGCCAATTCCGGATTGTTTGATCATGCTCATGCTGCAATGACATTGCCGATTCGGTTCGATTGAATTCGCGGGATTTTGTTGCTACGATCGGCTGCGCCGGGCATGGCCCGATCGCGGCGGTGCCGCGCCGCGCAGGGCTTCTGGTGCAGTGCGCATTCGGCATTCAGCATTCGCGGGACCGTTTCGATCGGCTGCAGCGCGTGTCGGGCCCGGATTGCGCGCCGACGTGAATGCGGCTCCCGTTTTCAGGTCATTTACCGGAGAGTTCGCGTGAGCCTGTTGAAAATCGCAGTCGAGCCGGCGCTGATCGGCGCCTTCCTCACCACGCACGAACAGGTCGACGTATTTCAGACCGATTTCACGAATATCGCGGCAATCGTCGTTGGAATCGATTCCGCGGAAAAGGTGCTGAAAACCGTCGAAAGAACCGGTTTCGCGATTCCGTTCTTCGTCGCGGTCGAGCCCGACCAGGAAGTGCCGCCGTCGGTCCTGCCGCGCGCGAGCGGCGTGATCCAGCTTCGGCACGGCGGCCGCCATTACTACGGCCGGCAGATTTCCGCCGCCGCCGACATCTACAGCGAGAACCTGCTGCCCCCGTTCTTCAAGGTCATGCGCGAATACGTGCAGCGCGGCTACGTCGAATTCGACTGCCCGGGCCACCAGGGCGGCCAGTTCTTTTCGAATCATCCGCTCGGCCGGATGTTCTTCGATTTCTTCGGCGAAACGCTGTTTCGCGCGGACCTCTGCAACGCGGACGTCCGGCTCGGCGACCTGTTGATCCACGAAGGGCCCGCGCTGGAAGCGCAGCGCAACGCCGCACGCATCTACAACGCGGACAAGACCTACTTCGTGCTGAACGGCACGTCGACGTCGAACAAGGTCGTCACGAGCGCGCTGCTCGCGCCCGACGATCTCGTGCTGTTCGACCGCAACAACCACAAGTCGGTGCACCTCGGCGCGCTCGTGCTGTCCGGCGCGCGGCCGGTCTATCTGGAGACCGCGCGCAACGCGTGGGGCCTCATCGGCGGCGTCGACAGCGCGGCGCTCGGCGAGGCGCGCATTCGCGACGCGATCCGCGACGTCGCGCCCGAGCGCGCCGACCTGCCGCGCCCGTTCCGGCTCGCGGTGATCCAGCTCGGCACCTACGACGGCACGATCTACAACGCACGCGAAATCGTCGACCGGATCGGCCATCTGTGCGACTACATCCTGTTCGATTCGGCGTGGGTCGGCTACGAGCAGTTCATCCCGATGATGCAGGATTGCTCGCCGCTGATGCTGACGCTCGGCCCCGACGATCCCGGCATCTTCGTCACGCAGTCGGTGCACAAGCAGCAGGCCGGCTTCTCGCAGACGTCGCAGATCCACAAGAAGGACAGCCACATCGAAGGCCAGAAGCGCTTCTGCGATCATCGGCGCTTCAACAACGCGTACATGATCCACGCGTCGACGAGCCCGTTCTACCCGATGTTCGCGGCGCTCGACGTCAACGCGCAGATGCACGCGGGCCCGGCCGGCAAGCGCCTGTGGCGCGACTGCGTCGCACATGGCGTCGATGCGCGCAAGCTGCTGCTGAAAACCTGCCGCCAGATCCGCCCGTTCGTCCCGCAGCAGATCGACGGCCGCCCGTGGGCCGATTACCCGACCGAGCAGATCGTCGACGACCTGCGCTTCTTCCGCTTCCATCCGGCCGACACGTGGCACGGCTTCGAAGGCTATGCGGACGACCAGTATTTCGTCGATCCGTGCAAGCTGCTGCTGACCACGCCCGGCATCGATCGCGATACCCACGAATACGCGCCGTTCGGCGCACCGGCGCCGATTCTCGCGCGCTATCTGCGCGAGCACGGCGTCGTGCCCGAGAAAGCCGACCTGTACACGATCCTGTTCCTGCTCACGCCGTCGGAGAGTTTCGGCAAGCTGCAGCATCTGGTCGCGCACCTCGCGCAGTTCGAGCGCCATCTCGACCAGGACACGCCGCTGCGCGAAGCGATTCCATCGCTGTGCGAAGCATATCCGGAGCTGTACGGCACCATGCGCCTGCGGCAGCTGTGCCAGCGCATGCACGATTTCTACCGCAGCCACGACATGAAGCATCTGCAGAAGCAGATGTTCCGGCGCGCGCAGTTCCCGAAGCAGGCGATGCTGCCGCAGGCCGCGAATGCCGAGTTGATCCGCAACAACGTCGAACTCGTCACGCTCGACCGCATCGCGGGCCGGATCGCGACCGAAGGCGCGCTGCCGTATCCGCCCGGTATCTTCTGCGTGGTGCCGGGTGAAGTGTGGGGCGGCCCGGCGCTCGACTACTTCCGCGCGCTCGAAGCCGGGATCAACGCGCTGCCGGGCTTCGAGCCGGAAATCCAGGGCGTGTACCTGCAGACGAAGCCGGACGGCACCCGGCAAGCCTCGGCGTACGTGGTCGCGGCCGGCGCGGACGCGTCGCGCCTGTAAGGACGGTGGGCGGCTGCGGACTCGCGGCCGGCGTGCCGGCATGCGCGTGCGCATCGCGCCCCGCGACGGCCAACGCCGTGCGCGCACCGCCCCTCACCACGCCTGCCGGTAAATCTGCAGCGCGTCGGCCTCGGTCACCTCGCGCGGATTGTTCACGAGCAGGCGCGTCTGCAGCATCGCGTCCGACGCCATCCTCGGCAGATCGGCCTCGCCGATGCCGACCTCGCGCAGCGTGCGCGGAATGCCCGTCGCGACGATCAGCCGGTCGATCTCGGCGATCAGCGCATGCGTTTTCGCTTCGTCGCTGCCCGTGGCCGACGGCGCGACGATGGCCGCCAGTTCCGCATACAGCGGCGCGGCGGCCGGCGCATTGAAGCGCAGCACGTGCGGCAGCACGAGCGCATTCGACAGCCCGTGCGGCACATGAAAGATGCCGCCGACCGGATAGGCCAGCGCATGCACGGCCGCGACCGGCGCATTCGCGAACGCCTGCCCCGCGAACATCGCGCCGACCAGCATCGCTTCGCGCGCGTGCCGGTTCTGCCCGTCGTCGCATGCGGCAAGCAGGTTGCGCGACAGCAGCGTCAGCGCGTGCGTGGCCAGCATGTCGGATACCGGATTCTTCAGCCGCGCGGACGTGTACGCCTCGATCGCATGCACCATCGCGTCGATGCCGGTGGCGGCCGTCGCCGCACGCGGCAGGCCGAGCGTGAGTTCCGCGTCGAGGATCGCGACGTCCGCGAACAGATGCGGCGATACGACGCCCATCTTGCGCGCCTCGCCGACCGTGACGATCGACACGGCCGTGACCTCGGAGCCTGTGCCGGCCGTGGTCGGCATCTGCACGAGCGGCAGCCGCGCGCCGGCGACCTTGTCGACGCCGTACATGTCGGCCAGCGCCTGCTGCCCCGGCGCGAGCACCGCGATCAGCTTCGCGACGTCCATCGACGAGCCGCCGCCCAGGCCGAGCACGATCTCGGCATCGGCCGCGACGGCCCGCTCGGTCGCTTCGAGCACCACGTGCTCGGGCGGATCGGCGATCACGTCGTCGATCACGGTGACCTGCCAGCCGTGCGCGGCGAGGCTCTCCAGCGCGGGCGCGAGCACGCCGCTGCGATGCAGGAACGCGTCGGTGACCACGCACAACCGCGCGAGCGCCGGAAAGCGTTCGCGCAACAGCGCGCCGAGCCGGCGCGCGGCGCCGAATTCGACGATCTGCGTCGGAACGGTACGGAATTGAAACGGGTTCATCGGGTGCCTCCCGGTGGCGTCGCCGTGCCGGTGTCCGGCTGCACCATGTAGCGGATCACGTCGCGACGATCGAGCAACGGAATGATCGCGCCGACGCCGATCCGCTGGAAATGCGGCGTTTCCCGATGCGCATCGAGGCCGTCCGCATCGCGGTAGCGCTCGAGGATCACGATGTGGTCGGGGTTCTCCGGCGACCGGAAGTACGCGTAGTCGAGATTCTTCGGCTCGGCCCGCGTGGCCGGCGCGAGCTCCGCGAGCAGTTCGACCACGCGGTCGCCGTTGCCGGGCTTCGCGAAGTAATGCGCGATCACCTGCAGATAGGGTTCGTTCATGCTGCGCTCCAGGTTCGACACAAGGCCGTCACGACGGGAGCGCACACCATCCGCCATGAACCGGACGGATTCAAACGCGATGAGGCGGCACCGTATCGCTGACGCGTCGTCGCATTGTATTGAATCGGCACGGCCTTCGCAGCGCCGCGGCCGGGCCGCGAACATCGGGCCCGATCCCGCACGGCACGCTCACGGCAAGCCGGAGCCCGGCCGGCCGCCGCGAGCTTTGGGCCAGCATCCTGCTCACCACGGCACCGTCCGCCCCAGATAGTCGAGGTACTCAAGCCCGGGCCGCGCCCGCTTCGCCAGCAGCACGTCGACGAGGCTCGGCACGCTCTCGTCGATGGTCAGGCGCGCATCGGGCCCGCCGAGTTCGGTGCGGACCCAGCCGGGCGCCATCAGCGCCAGCGCGCGGCGCGTATCGGCCTGACGCACCGCGAAGCTGCGCATGAACTGGTTCAGCGCGGCCTTGCTGCCGCGGTACACCTCGCGCATGCCGGTAACGTTGTTCGCGACGCTGCCCTGTCCCGACGACATTGCGCCGATCAGCCCGTCGTCGGTCACGAGATCCTGCAGCGTCTCGATCACCCGCATCGGCGCCAGCGCATTCGTGATCATCACGCGCACGAATTCGTCGGTCGTCACTTCGCCGATCGTTTCATTCGGATCGTTGGTCGTGCCGGCATTCACGAACAGCATGTCGAAGCGCCGGCCCGACAGGCGCTCGCGCAGTGCGGCCAATTGCGCGGGCTCGCAGATGTCGAGCGTGCCGATCTCGACCCAGCCGTCGAACCGGTCGGCCAGGTCGTGCAGCTTCGTGCGCCCCGATCCTTCGCGCACGGTGCCCGTCACGTGCCAGCCCTTGTTCAGGAATGCCTCCGCCATCGCCAGCCCGAGGCCGCGCGACGCTGCAACGAGCAGGATCGCGGGAGCGTTTCGTCGATTCGATTCGGTCGATTGCATGGTGTTTCGCCTTTGCCCTGTTTCGTGACGCACCCACTATAGGCGCACACTGCGACAGGCGCCAGACGCATCGAATGCAATCCATCGTTGCATCGAACGCCATGCCAAACCCCGCAGTGGCGTATCCTGTTCGCATGGAAGACATCGACCTGAACCTCGTCACCGCACTCGACGCGCTGCTGTCGGAGAGCAGCGTGACCGGCGCCGCGCGCCGGCTGGGCCTGAGCACGTCGGCGATGAGCCGCACGCTCACGCGGCTGCGCATCGCGACCGGCGACCAACTGCTCGTGCGCGCGGGGCGCAAGCTCGTGCCGACGCCGCACGCCGCCGCGTTGCGCGACCGCGTGCATGCCGTCGCGAGCGACGCGCGCGCGGTGCTGCGTCCGGCGACCGCCGACGTCGACTTCGCCACGCTCACGGCCACCTTCACCATCCGGGCAGCCGCATCGTTCATGGAAATGCTGGCCGGCCCGGTCGTCGCCGCCCTGGCCGACGTCGCGCCGCGCGTGCGTATTCGCTTCGTCCCGAAACTCGACCGCGATCCGCAAGCGTTGCGCGACGGCACCGTCGACCTCGAAATCGGCAAGCGCGGCGACGACGCACCCGAACTGCACACGCGCATGCTCTTTCACGACTGGCACGTCGCGGTGGCGCGCGCCGGCCATCCACTGTTCGCGTCGGCCCGGATCACGCCCGCGCGCTATGCAGCCTGCCGTCACGTCGTTTCGGCCCAGTTCGGCGATTTCGGCGGACCGACCGACGACTCGACCGGCGCGATCGCCCCTGGCCCCGCCGTGCACGTCGTCGTGCCGAGTTATCCGGACGCGATGCGTGTCGCAGCCGGCACCGACCTGATCGCGCTGGTGCCGCACTCGAGCCTCGGCAACGCGTGCTCGCCGGGACTCATCGAAGCCCTCGGGCTGCGCAGTTTCGAGATCCCGGTCCGGCTACCGGCGATTCTCGTGTCCGCGCTGTGGCATCCGCGCATGCACGGCGACCCCGTACATCGCCGCCTGCGCGACACGGTCATCGCCGTCTGCCAGCGCGCGTATCCCAATTCCCGCCCGCCACGCACGGCGGCGCGCGGCAACGAAGCACACGCCGCTGACTGACGTTCCGCGGCCCGAGCCGGCCGCCGCCGCCGCCGAGGTGCAGGATTGCGCCATTCGCGAAGCGGTTGCTCGACAGGACCGCGATCGCCTGGCAGCGATGCGCCGATCGCCGGGTGCCGAACCGGCCCTTTTCCACGTTCCGCCGAATCCCCACTATTGCGGCACGGCCGGGCGGCGCCGGCGGGCCCTTCGGCTAAAATGCCGCACTTTCCACCTTGTCCGGCCCGCTCGCCATGCAACCCGCCTCCTCCGCCCAATCCGCCTCCCATGGCGCCGACGCCGCAGAAGCGGCCCGCGACCTCGTCTACGGCCCGAACGACCGGCCGGCGCCGATGGTCGCCTTCGTTGCCGCGCTGCAGCACCTGCTGGCGATCATCGTGCCGATCGTCACGCCGGGCCTGCTGATCTGCCAGGCGCTCGGCGTGTCCAGCCGCGATACGACCCTGATCGTGTCGATGTCGCTGGTGATTTCCGGCATTGCCACCTTCGTCCAGTGCAAGCGCTTCGGCCCGCTCGGCGCCGGCCTGCTGATCGTCCAGGGCACCAGCTTCAACTTCGTCGGCCCGCTGATCGCCGGCGGCAGCCTGATGGTCAAGCAGGGCACGCCGGTCGAGACCGTGATGGCCGCGATCTTCGGCGTCGTGATCGCCGGGTCGTTCGTCGAGATGGGCGTGTCGCGCATCCTGCCGTTCGTGAAGCGCCTGATCACCCCGCTCGTCACCGGCATCGTTGTGCTGCTGATCGGCCTCACGCTGATCAAGGTCGGCCTCATCAGCATGGGCGGCGGCTACGGCGCGATGGCCAAGGGCACGTTCGCGAGCGCGGAGAACCTCACGCTGTCGGGCCTCGTGCTCGGCACGATCATCCTGCTGAACCGCGTGCCGATCGTCTGGGTGCGCAGCACCGCGCTCGTCATCGCGCTCGCGATCGGCTATTTCGCGGCTGCGTTCCTCGGCCGCCTCGACTTCACCGGCATGCACCAGGCCGCGCTGTTCCAGGTGCCGACGCCGCTGCACTTCGGCATCGGCTTCTCGTGGGCGCTGTTCGTACCGATGCTGATCATCTACCTCGTCACGTCGCTCGAAGCGATCGGCGACGTGACGGCCACCAGCAAGATCTCGAACGAGCCGGTCGAAGGGCCGGTGTGGATGCAGCGCATCAAGGGCGGCGTGCTCGTCAACGGTGCGAACTCGCTGCTGGCCGGCGTGTTCAATACGTTCCCGAGCTCGGTATTCGCGCAGAACAACGGCGTGATCCAGATCACCGGCGTCGCGAGCCGTCACGTCGGTATCTGGATCGCAGGCATGCTGGTGGTGCTCGGCCTGTTCCCGGTCGTCGCCGGCGTGCTGCAGGCCGTGCCCGAGCCCGTGCTCGGCGGTGCGGCGATGGTGATGTTCGGTGCGGTGGCCGCGTCCGGCATCAACATCCTCGCGGGCGTCCACCTCGATCGCCGCGCGCTGCTGATCATCGCGGTGTCGCTCGCGCTCGGCCTCGGCGTGTCGCAGGTGCCGGACATCCTGAACAGCCTGCCGCATGCACTGAAGAACGTGCTGGAATCGGGCGTCGCGACGGGCGGCATCTGCGCGCTCGTGATGAACTGGTTCCTGCCGGCAAAGAAGTAAAGGCAATCGCGGCGCGAACCGCATGACGACGTGCCGGACGCGATGGGGCGCGATGGGGCGTGATGGGGCGCGCCGGTCGTCGTGCCAAGGCCGAACGGCATCAGGGGGCCGGCGCACGGCCCTGCCGCCGGCCTTGCGCTTTCGGCGTGTCACGCGACGGCCGGCCACGCATTGGCGACCGTCAATCGTCAAACCCGGTCAGGCTGCCTTGGCCGATCGAGTCGCGCTGGTTAGAATCACGACATGCCCCAGATCCTCGCGCCCGACAACGCCCCCGAAACGACTGCCGCCCCGATCAAGGAACGCGCGACCGTCGTCTGCTATCGCGACGAGCGCGTGTTGCTCGTCACGCGCGCGGCATCGCGCTGGGCGCTTCCGGGCGGCACGATCAAGCACGGGGAGACGCCGCTCGAAGCCGCGCATCGTGAGTTATGCGAAGAAACGGGCATGACCGGACAGGATCTGACGTACTCGATGCAGTTCACCGGGCTCGCGAAGATCCATCACGTGTTCTTCGCGGAAGTCGCGCCGGACCAGACGCCGCAAGCGAACAACGAGATCGAGAAATGCAAGTGGTTTCCGATCGACGGTGTCGACCGTCTGCGCGCGAGTATTCCGACGAAGCGAATCGTCGAACTCGTCTACAACCACGAAATCCGCAAGACGTAACGCATCCCGAGCAGTCGGCCGGCTCGAGTCGATTGTCGTGATCGGGGATGAGCGAAGGTTCAGTACGAGCGCTTTCTTCGCAGTTCGTGCGTGGAATAGACGACGAGGAAGATACCCAGCATCGTGACGCCGGACGCCAGAAAGTCGTTTGCGCTTCCCGCACCGTGCAGCGCCGCCGGGAAAATACCGAGACTCAATCCCGTGCCAGCAAGAAGCAATCCTGCTGCCACGCCCCAGATCGGTCCGGCGGTCTTGTCGATTTTATTTTTCATACGGCAACCCGTCTATACAGTCATGGCCTGATCGGTATCGGCAAGAAAGCGTCGCGTCTACCTTCAGTCATTCCACTATAGCCGGGAAATAATTCTCATACTTCTAGTGCTTTTCCCCATCAAGTTTGCGCGGTCGCGACCGTTGCGCGGCGTCGTGCCCGGTGCGCGGTATCGAGCCCCGGCTCATTTCCCGGCCCGTCGCGCAGCTTGCGTGTCGCCCATCAACGGGAGCAGATTCGCCAGCGGAAACCGGCGGGTTGCCGACTGCGGAGTCCGCGACGCTATCGATTGGCTCGACGCGAAGCAGTAGAGAGCAGCAATGGCGCCAAGTGCCAAGGTAGCATCTGGCCTATGCGGCTCACTCACGATCGGCATGCGGTCAGGCACGTAGCCAAGGTACGCCGCGGGATCCAGGTCGCTCAAGCACGCCCTGCCGACCAGCTATACATCGTGGCCACGCGCTTCCTGAAGCGGGGCGATCGATTTCACTCGAAAAGCCCGACAAGCAACCTGTCATACGCTTCGATCTGCTTCGGATTGGTGGACAAAAATCGCCCGATCCGCTCTCGTTGCTGAATTCGATAACCTTGCCAATCCTCATCGTGAAATTCGACGGCTCGCTCCAGCTGACGGCACCCTTCATCCACGTCATTTTTATTGTAGAAGTAGCCCAGTTCTCGGCATAGGTCGGCGTTGTGAACCATCGCGTAACCGTTCCAGCAAACATCGAAATAGAAATAATTCAATGCAAGACCGGATTGATGAGAAATGACGATGTCGGTGTATTCCGAAAGAAATTGGGGCGTGTTGTAATAACCGACAAAGCTTATTTTCGAATCCCGCACAAGATCCAGATGAGTTGCGATGCCGATGAATTCGGGGCTGCCTTTCGCGAGATGCTCCGTGTTCGTCGCGTGCACATACGATATTTTCTCGCCTAGCCTCCGATAACCCAATTCCGCAATCAAGATCGGGTAGAGGCAGAACTTGGTGACGTCGATGTTCGGCTCCATCACGGACAACCGCTTCGGTTGTCCGGTCGGGCGATATTCCCCGCGATGCGGGAGTGCGGCCGATCGCTCTTCCACGCAGATGGGGTCCCAGACAAACGGCACCTCGCGAACAGGCTGGCGTCGCAAAACGCTGAAGAAGCCGGCGCTGGTATCGACGACTTGCGGGATGATCCACACTTGGTCGTAACGCTGGTTGATGAATACCGTTTCGGCATGCCGTCTGCCAAAAATCATCGCCTGCATCATGTGCACGTATTCCGGACCACAACAATAGCTTACGACTTTTGCTCCACGTGCCTGCAGATACGAGGTTTGCTGTTGATCGATTTGCCCCCCGAGCTCGATCAGGACATCCAGCGAATCTTTCGCGTCGTCGAAGGAACACACCGGAAACTGCTTGATATCCCAGGGAAGAGCGGACGTGATCTCGACGCTCGTTGTGTTGACGAGCTTGACTTGATGACCGAGCGGCGAGTATTGAAAGAGCTTCATCAGATACAAGGCGTTCTGCTTGATGCCGTTGACCCAAAGACTCTCGGTCGCGTGATGAAGGCCGATTGTGATGCCGATGCTAAGCGATCGTGCGGAACTCATTGGGTATCCGGTGTGCTCGTCAAATAGGTGCAAATCATAGCGCCCCCGCATTTTCAGAGCGGTTAAAAACTGTCAAAACCTGGAACGTTTTCCCGCCGGACTGGACCGGCCAGAGTTTCATAGACACTCACGAGCCGTTTAGCGCGTGGCGCCGCTCAAACTCAATCGGTGAAAGACCGCCGGCGGAACCATGCCGACGAACCGGGTTATAAAACATTTCAATGTAATCGAACAGGTCCGAGGTCGCGGTCGCCCGACTCGGATAGATGCGCCGCTTGATTCGCCCCTTTTTTAGGGCGCTGAAGAAGCTCTCAGCCACAGCATTGTGCGAGTACAGATCCATCACAGCCGCCGCTGCCAGACGTAATAGCCGCTGCGATGCACGCCAAGGACTCGGCACATCGAGTGCAGGTGGAACTCGCCGAGATGGGATCGCATGAACGCGTACCTTGCCGTTATCCCTTTGCAAAGTACGCGGCGGCTTTTTTTGAATGTCGCGTTCCTCGGTCATGCGCTTGAGCGCGGTCTTCAGTCGCCGAACCTCGGCGCTCTGATCCAGCTCCGCCTGCCGCACGACGTCGGGCCTGCCGAACTTCAGTTTCCATGCGTAAAGGCTGTGGGTCGTGATGCTCAAACGCTGGGCCACCTCTGCCACCGAATGACCCCGTTCGGTTACCTGTTTGACTGCCTCGATCTTGAACTCATCCGTGTACCGCTTGCCGCTCATGCTGACCTCCTCGGTTGCCATAAATTATGGTTCGAAGATGTCTACGAAAAGCTGGCCGGTCCAGTAATCTGCCGGAACCCTTCTCCCCCTTCTCGTCGAAAAATCATCCTTTTGGTTGATTCAATCCATTGCCGCGGCTACCTAGAATCGGCTCGATCCTGTTCGACAACATGATCGAAGCACCCGTCGCTCGTCCGTGAGTCGCGCGTCGCCCAATATCCGTTTCCCGTAGCGGGATCGATCGTGCAATCGAACCGGCAGATGCAGCGATTCCTGCTTCAAGGAGACCCTCGCGAATCAGTGAACCTCTACCTGCCGGCTCACGTAAAACAAACATCCATATCATGCATGTAGACGAAACCGCGACCTACTACACGGCAACCGCCAAGTACGACTTGAGCTTCCCGTCGCTGGAAGCCGATCTGGAAACCGACGTGGTCATCATCGGCGGCGGATTTTCGGGTATCCATACCGCGCTCGAACTTGCCGAGCACGGGCTCACGAATACGGTCGTGCTGGAAGCCCGCTATCTCGGATATGGCGGCTCCGGCCGCAACGGCGGCCATGTCATGGTCGGCGTCGGACACGACCTCGACGGTATCCGGCGCGACGTAGGCGAAGACGGCCTGAAGGCGATCTTCGCGCTCAATGAACTGGGGCCGCAGATCATGCGCGAGCGTATCGCCAGGTACGACATCCAGGCGGACATATGCAGCGGCTATGGTTATCTTGCCTTCAATGCGCGTCAGGCCCGCACCCTCCAGCAATGGCAAGCCGAATTTTCGTCATTGGGATCACCGCACGAAATCCGCTACCTCGAAGGCAGCGAAGTGAAGCAAATCATCGGCTCGGACGTCTATCATGCAGCACTCCTTCATAATGGTTGCGGTCACGTTCATTCGCTGAACCTGCTGCTGGGTGAAGCACAGGTCGTATCGGAGCGCTACGGTGTGCGCATTTTCGAACACAGCCCCGCTCTGCAAGTCACCTATGGCGATCGCGTCCATGTCCGCACGGCGAAGGGCAACATTCGGGCTAAGCAACTGGTATGGGCAGTGGATGGCTTCAACAATCGCATCGAGCCCGAACTGCATCGAAAGACACTCGACGTCTGGGCGTTCAATTCGGTTACCGAACCGCTGCCGGCCGCGCTGATCGAGCAAATCAGCCCGATCCGTGGTGCGTACAGCGATATTCGGCCGGTCATCGACTATTTCCGTGTCACTACCGACAACCGGCTGATGTTCGGCACCGCGCACCAGTTGCTCGAATACATGCCCAGCGACCTGTATGCGTTCTGCCGGGCTCGCATGCTGCAGATCTTCCCGTACCTGAACGACGTCAGGATCGACATGGCGTGGGGCGGCCCGCTGCCCTGCAGCCTGAAACTCTTTCCGCAACTCGGCACACTCGTCGACCGCCCGAATGTCTTCTACGTACAGGGCTACTCCGGTTTCGGCGTCACGCCCAGCCAACTGCTCTGCAAGATCCTGGCGGAAGGGATCATGGGCGGCTCCGAGCGCTACCGCCTGCTGAGCTCGATCAGCCATGCCTCGATCCCCGGCAAGGATCATTTCCGCGCACTGCTGGTCAGTCTCGGCAAGCTCGCCCATCAGACGTCCGGCTATTTCCACGGGCGCCGTTGAGCGCCACTCGAAACTTCCCGTTCAGGAGCACACCATGTCCATGATTTCTCTCCAGCAAGGCAAAACCATCGCCGAACTCGCTTCGATCGGCAGCCTGACGGCCCTCGGAGGCGAGATTCTCGAAGGAGGCGACGTACAAGCGTACGCACACAGTACCTACGGTACCTTCACGGACCCGGTAAATGCAGGCTATTTCGGCACCAGCAAGGGCAAATACCGCCTCGTCTACCCGTTCTCGGAGCAGGCGACGATCATGCATGGCGAGGTGCGTATCACCGATGAATCGACGGGCGAGACTCGGCACTTCAAGGCCGGCGACTCCTGGTTCGTTACGAAGGGCACATCGACTATCTGGGAAGTCCTGACTGACGGCTACACGAAGCATTTCCTGCTGTTTGCCTGACGACACGCCGGTTCTTCGCATCCTTCAACGTCCATTTTTTTCGATGGATTCCCCATGACAGCGATTTCAATCCTGCCGGAAGTCACGGCCTTTCTTTCCCGCCCTCACGGGCACTACATCCACGGTCGGGCCGTCGAAGGTCGAGGTGACCGCATCGCGGTCGTGAACCCGTCGAACGAACAGGTAATCGCCGAAGTCGCCGACGCGACACGCGACGACGTCGATGCAGCGGTGGCATCAAGCCGCGCCGCGTTTGAAGGCGCATGGGGACGGACTACCCCGGCCGAGCGGGCGAATGTCCTGCTTCGGCTGGCCGACCTGTTCGAGAAGCATCGCGAGGAGCTCGCGCAAATCGAAACGCTGCAGTCGGGGAAGATCATCCAGATTTCGCGCGCATTCGAAGTCGACCAAGCCATCGGCTTTCTCAAGCACTACGCCGGCGCCGCCACGCGCATCCACGGCGAAACCATCACGCCGTCGCTGCCGTCGTTCAACGGCGAGCGATACAGCGCATTCACTCGCCGCGAGCCGGTGGGTGTAGTGGTCGGCATCGTGCCGTGGAATTTCTCGATCCTGATCGCAGTCTGGAAATTCGCGTCCGCGCTGGCGACCGGTTGCACCGTGATCATCAAGCCGAGCCAGTTCACGCCGTTGACGCTACTGCGCATCGCCGAACTGGCTTCCGAAGCCGGCGCACCGGCCGGCGCGTTCAACGTCGTGAGCGGCGGCGGCAATCCCGGGCGCTGGCTGGTCGATCATGAAGGTACGGCCAAGGTCAGCTTTACCGGTTCGGTGCCGACCGGCGTTGCCGTCGGCCGTAGCGCGATGGACGCCAAGCTCACGCGTGCGACGCTCGAACTCGGCGGCAAGAACGCCGTCGGATTTCTGAAGGACGTCGATGCCGACAAGACCGTGTCCGGCATCCTCGAATCGGGCTTCGTTCACCAGGGGCAAGTATGTGCCGCCGGCGAGCGTTTCTTCGTGCATCGCTCGCGTCTCGGCGAGGTGCTCGAAAAACTCAAGGGTGCGCTGGCGGGTCTCCAGATCGGCGATCCGATGGACGAGCACACCCAGTTCGGTCCGCTCTCGAACCGCGCCCACTTCGACAAGATCGTCGGCTTCTTCGATCTGGCACGCAGCGAAGGCGGCACGATCGCGTTCGGCGGCCAACCGCTCGACCGCACCGGCTACTTCGTGACGCCGACCGCAGTCCTCGTCGACGATCGCCGCGCGAAGATGCTCAGCGAGGAAACCTTCGGCCCGATCGCGACGTTCCTGGCCTATGACGACGAGGCAGAACTCGTGGACCTGTTCAACGACACACCGTACGGGTTGGCGGCAAGCCTGTGGACCAACGACCTCGGCAAGGCGATGAACCTGATTCCCCGAATCGAAGCAGGTACCGTTTGGGTCAACATGCACACGTTCCTCGATCCTGCGCTGCCCTTCGGCGGCGTCAAGGCATCGGGCATCGGCCGAGAATTCGGCTCGGCCTTCATCGACGATTACACGGAACTGAAGTCGGTCATGATCCGGCACTGAAGAACACCCGACATCTCGCACTCAAGGGCCGGCGCTGCGAGACGCCGGCCCTTTGCATTCGTGCCACGATCAGAACGTGTGCTTGATTCCGACCGATACGGCCACTTGCGACGACGCATTTGCGCTACCCACGTAGGCCAACTGTGCGTAGTTGCGCATCGCGCCGGTCAGCGGGTCGATACCCAAACCGTCACCGGCCATCCTTTCATAGTTCACCGTCGCGTACAGTGCGGTCCGCTTGGACAGGCTGTAGATGCCGCCCACACTCACCTTGTGAATATCGGTCCGCGAATCGGTGGCCGATATCTTCGCGAGCGTATAGCTGTACGCGACGCCTGCCTGCAGCGCCGGCGTCACGTTGTAGAGCGCGCTGGCCTCGGCCGTGTCGAACCGGATATCGCTGACCGGCCCTGCAATCGCCGTCAGGTAGCGGCTGCCCAGCAGCTTCGCCTGCGTAACCGCAGTCGACAGGGTCAGCTTGTCGAATGCATAGCTGGCGCCTGCTCCGAACGTGCGCAGTTCGTCGCTGTCGTGCATCCCGCAGTAACTCGACGGACTTTGTCCGCAACTGAGTTCACCGATATACACCGTATCTCCACGCAGCCCGGCGGTCAGCGGATTGCGCATCGACAGATAGCCGGCCGCGGCCGAGAACGGACCGTTCGAATAGTTGATCGCCAACGCCCACGCGCGGTTCGTCGCAAATGCACCCGCCTGGTTGCCGAAGCTGAATGTACCGCCAAGCGACAGTCCCGAAAAACTCGGGCTCAGGTATTTCACCGCATTGTTGACATTGAAGGCGGCATTGAGATTGTCGATATCGCCGAAATGCGCGCCGGCAGGCCCGGCCCAGGTATTGCTGACCGCAAACGGCGCCAACGCATCGGTATACGAATCGAACTGCCGCCCTAACGTAAGCGTACCCCATCGATCCGACTGGATTCCGACGATGGCAGTCGCGTCGAACAGGGCATTCTGCTCGAACAGCGCACCATTATTCGAGAGGAAATAGTTCCTCAGGTCGAAGATCGCACTGTATCCGCCACCGAGGCTCTCGGTACCCTTGAAACCCAGCGTGGTCGGCGCGACGTTTCCGCTCGTCATGCTCCACGCACGCTTTCCGGCGACACCGCCCGCCACCGATTGCTGCTGATTGTTGACGTACGTGATGCCGGTGTCGATCACACCGTATAGCGTGACGCTGCTTTGTGCATGAGAACTGCCGCAGGCAAGCATTGCTGCCACCGCGATCGCACCACCCTGACCTCCGCGACATGCCAGATCGAATAGACATGCTTTCATCAGTAGTTATCCTTAGTTTTTTGGACGCATGCCGACAGCTTCTTGCCGGCCCCGCCTGTCTGACTTTCCCGATTAGCCGCACTATCTCGCGGCTAGCCGCCGGTTCGGCGGAACGGATAACCGTCCCGCCGAATCGATTGTCCTGCACCGATCCGCTACGCCGACATCAACCGTTTGGTTGATTTCGTGACCTGGACGGGTAAACACTTAAGGGGGAGTGACGTGGACAATGCCGCGGAAGCGGAATGCCGATACGAACGTAGGGGAATGACGGAGCGCGGAAACTGATGAATAGCGTATTGCTGCCGAGACGCACGGACCCCGGCAGCGAAGATCAATGAAAACCGTACTCGGACAATTTCGACACGAGCGTCGAGCGATTCGACACACCGACCTTATGGAAGATCTTCAGTACATGGGTCTTGACTGTTGCCACGCTGATATTGAGGCTCGATGCGATATCGTTGTTCGTAGTCCCCCGCATCATCAAATCGACCACATCGATTTCACGCGACGACAACAGGAAGCGTTGCGCCGCCTCCCGCTTGAGAGTCGGCGTACCGCGATTGCGCGCCCGGCAGAGATTGAACTCGATGTACGGCTGCATCGCATCGACTGCTGACAGGATCGCCGCATCGTCATCGCTATCGTGAAGCAGCAGCGACATGCCGCCGACGACGCGTCCTTCGTTCCGAAACAACATCTCCACGATGTCCGTATAACCATGCGCGCGAAGGAATCGAACATAGTGCTGATCCTCCGGACAGTGACCGACGCGCTGCGTCAGCACCGCACTGCGCACATCCGACAGGGCGACCCGATGAATCTCGAAGGGGTCGTACTTGCACATGCCGGTTTCGTATTGGCGATGGAACGTCTCGGGCACCTCGTGGCGCTGGAAATTGCAGTAACCAGTGTTGTCGTCGACGAGATAGAACGCCACCGTCTTGACCCCGGTCGTTCGCGCCACGAAGTGAAGGGTCTCTTCCGCAAAGCGCGAATCCGCCGAGAACTGATTCCGCCGTCCCGCATTCGTCCACTCGCACTCGTGCATTTCAACTACACCTCGCTCAATAAACGCCCCAGATTCGCGTACAGCGCCGGGCGAGCCGACCGGAGCCACATCGCAAACGCGGCACCGACGACCGCAACCGCCAGGGTCGCGAACGGCACCAGACGCGCGACGATCGAGTCGCTGCCGCTGAGCAGGTCGATATGCGCAAATATCTGCCACAGACAGAAAAACAGCCCCAGCGACGCCAGCGCAGGCGCCACGAGACGCTGCCAGATCGACACGCCGCGGCTATTCTTCCAGAAAAATCCCAGCACGGCCAATGAAGCGAAACCCTGAACCGCAACGATGCCGACCGACGCCACGACGCTCGACCATGGGAGTACGCCCAACAGCGGATCGACATGCTTCACGGCACAAGCCGTCACTACCGCCAACGCACAAGCCGTCTGCACCGCGCTGGCGACATAAGGCGTTTGCTGAGTCGCATGGGTGCGCGCCAGGGCAGGCCAGATCACACCCTCTCGCGCAAGCGAGAAGAAGTAACGGGAAATCGTATTATGAAAGCTGATCAATGCGGCGAGCAGGCTCGTGATCATCAGCACGCCCATTGCATCGGCCGCCCAGTTGCCCACCAGCTTCCCCGTCATCGCGAACCACATGTTGCCGGGATCCTTGCCGGCCTGCACGATCGCCTCGGCAGGACCGTAGGCGGTGATGATCATCCATACCGAGACGGCATACAGGCACATGATGACGGTGATCGCCATGTACGTTGCGCGCGGGATACTGCGCACTGGGTCCCGCGCCTCCTCGGAGTAGATCGCCGTGGTCTCGAAGCCCATGTACGAGCCGACGACGAACACCAGGGACGGTCCGAACCCTGCGGTGAACACGGTCGACGGTGTGAACGAACTGGGCGAGAAGCCCTGGGGGCCTCCATGAATGGCAACCGCGGCATCGAAGATCACGATGATGGCGATTTCGCATCCCATGAGCATGCAAAGGAACTTGCCGCTGAATTCGACGTTGCGGTAGCCAAAGTAATGCACGACGAGCACCACGGCTGCGGCCGAAATCCACCATGGCACGTGCACCGCAAAATGGGCTTCCGCCGACTGACTGATGAAGAAACCGACCAACGCATAGCAAGCAAGCTGCATCGCGTTGTAGGCCAGCAGCGCGAGGAACGCACCGCCGACGCCGGCAGGCCGGCCAAGGCCCGTCGCAATGTAGGCATAGAACGCCCCGGCGTTTTTCACGTAACGGCTCATCGCGGCGTACCCGACGCTGAAAAGCAGGTAAATCAGGCCAGCGAATACGAATGTGCCGGGAACGCCAATCCCGTTGCCGAGACTGATGCTCACGGGTATCACGCCGACAAGCGCGGTCAACGGGCCGTTGGTCGCAATGACCAGAAATACGATCGACAACATGCCGAGCGCGTTTTTCCTGAGCGCTGGCTTGCTTTGGACATCTCCCTTCATTTTCGACTGTCTCCTGAATCCACGACCTTCTCGATGAGGTCGGGTGAAGACCATTCTTCAAAGCCAAATCACCGCGCACAATCAACCGTTCGGCTGATTTTTTCTTTCAGTTTCCATACACCAGCAACCGCCGCCAGCCTTCGCCAGCAGCGGCGCGCCGCACGCCGATGCGCGAGCAGTGTAGCGAACATCCGTCGATGCGAACTTCGATCGAATGGGGCCGACGACTGGCTGCACACCGCAAACGCTGCACGTACGGGTCAAGCGCGAGCAGGCCGACCACGGTAAGCGCAGTAGCGTGACGACGGACGAGCATGGACGCCCCGAAGGTCAGGAGCGCGAAATCGACGAAATGCGAGTGGCGGAAGGCGGCAGACTCTCGATTGTCAATGCCATGGAGGAAGCCCTATTGCGCCGGTGCGTCCGCCAGGTCGCATTGCACGCAGCGATTACCCTCTGCGAGGCGATATTCTCCGGATCAATTGTTAGTTCGACATGGGGGAGACCTTCCCCCTTTGCTTCGCAAGAAGGCGGTGCCCGTGACAAACCGAACAAGGCAGTCAAGCCAGAAAATGTGTGGCGGAAGGCCGATCGTTAGTTCATCACATCACTCGTTTGTGCGCTGTGTGCACTACCGATGCCAATTGCGGTCTCCGTTGCCAATCCTCCGCTTCCGTCACGCCGCCGCGAATGCGAGAATCTGACTCGCGACAACACGTGGCGCCTCCTCCGGCATATAGTGGCCGCAATTGTTAAATACGCCGCCATGAACGTCTCGAGCGACGAGGCGCATGGTGTCGAACAGCATCGATCCGACGCCCGTCTGCGCTCCAAACGCGAGCACCGGCATGTCTAGCTTGGTCCGGGCGCGCTGGCGGCTGTGTTCCAGCCCCTCGACACCGAGCATGTGCCGGTAATAGGAGAGCGCTGAGCGCGTCGCGCCAGGTGCGGCGTTCACTCTTACATACTCTTCGAGATCCGTGGGCATAATGGTCCATCCGCGAAGCGCTTTGACGCGGAACAGCCAGGCCAGGAATTCCCGCTCACGGCCCTGCAGCAAGATTTCCGGCAGATCCTCTAGACGGTTGAAAGCGAAATGCCACGTCTTGACATTGGCTTCTTCGGTCGGAATGCCTGCTGACGGGGGTGGCGAGATGCCGGGCAACGCCGCGTCGAAGACTGCGAGACGGCCCACGTCTTGCGGCCACTCGGCGGCATACGCATAGCCGATCCAGGTGCCGAGATCATGTCCCACGACGTCGATCGGACCATCGGACACCAGTTCCAGCGCTTCGACGAACCCGTGAATCTCGGCTGCCACCGTTCGCATGTCGTACCCGGCGGCAGGACGATCCGAATCTCCCATGCCTCGCGGATCGATGGCAATCACGCGTCGCCCCGCCGCGGTAAGCAGTGGCATGACATACCGCCATGCATACCAGCTTTGCGGCCATCCGGGCAGGAGCAACACTGGCGCGCCGCGACCACCCTCCACGAAATGCAGGCGCACGCCGTTCACTGTGGCAGTACCGTGATGAAACACACGCCAGAATTCGGTGGCATCAAACGGCGGGCATGTATCGGCCGCCGACGTGCAAATTACGCTCTGCTCCATGACAACTTTTCTCCTCTGCTCAATGTTGCGCCAACACACCGCCGGTGGGCAGTGCGAGTAACGGACGACTCATCGGTGCGATGGGCGCGGGCGACCGGGACGGAACTCGGTCGCAAAGACCATTGCCGCCACCATTGGCAAAGCAAAGCCGATCGCAGAAGCGAGCGGCCAGCCGCCACGCGCGTATGCCCAGGTACCGATCGCAGACCCAGCTGCGCCGCTCAGGTAGAAAGCGGCCATAAACAGGCCGTTCAGTTTGCTGCGATGCTCGACGCCCAACGCGAAAATCGCGCGCTGCCCGAGCACCACATGGAGCGTCACGCCAATTCCGAGCGCGACTGCTGCACCGGCAAACATCGCGACGCCTTCCGCAGTATTACGGTGCGCCAGCCAGGTCATCGGAAAACTCGCGGCAACGAGCAACATCGCGACGCCGGTTGCCGTGCGCGTCCAGCCGCGATCCGCGACTGTGCCTGCGACGGGTGCCGCCGCAACGCCAGCGGCGCCGACAAGCGAAAACCAGGCGATGTCTACTTGCGACAAACCATAGCGGAGGCCGGCGAGCAACAGGGGCACGACGGTCCAGAACAGGCAGAAGGATGCAAAGAGGGCGGCATGATAGAAAGCACACCGCTGCAACACCTCGGTCGTACACGCCAGACGGGCCATTGATCGAAGCAATTGACGATAATCCAGCGCCGCGTCTGGCATGCGTCGTGGCAGCACGCTCCATAGCACGGCGCCGGCAATTGACAGACACACCCCGGACATCACAAATATGGCGCGCCACGACGCTTCATGCGCTACCACGCCAGCCACTGGTCGCGCCAGCATGATGCCGAGCATCTGCCCACTGGTCATCAGACCGATGATGCGGCCGCGCCCTTCTTCTGGTGCAAGATGTGATGCGTAGGGAATCAGGATCTGCACCACGACCGACGAAATCCCGACACACAGTGAGGCGGCGAGGAAGGAGCCGGCATGACGCGACATCGATGCGAGGAACAACGAGGTCACGCAACAGAGCGTCAATAGAAGAATCAGCCGACGATTTTCGAAAAGGTCGCCTAACGGGACAATCGCCAACAACCCCAGTCCGTAGCCGAGCTGCGTGAGCGTGACGACAAGGCCCGTCGTAGCCGGCGACAAACTGAATGCCGATCCAATCAGGCCAACCACAGGCTGCGCGTAGTAAAGGTTTGCGGTAATGAATGCGCCTGCCGCGGCAAGGATCAGCGCGAGCTGCATCGATAGCATCGAACGCGGTGCTGTTCCAGCATGAGTCGTCTTCACGGTTTGCAGCTCCACAATAGGAAGCAATCACTTCCAAATTTGACAAAAAAAATCAGTTGAGCAATTCGAGCGCATTTTCGACAACGCCCATCATCTCGCCATGCGACCGCCCCGTCTTGCCCAGCACGCGCATGCCCTGAACGACGCAAAGCAGCAGCCGCCCAGTGGACTCGGCATCCAGGCGCGAGGAAATAGAGCCGTCTTCCTGGCCTTGCCGGACAGCCTCCACAAGACGCTTTTCATGCACTTTGAGCACGCTGGCTACGCGCTTGGCCATTTCCGCATCGGAGCTTGCCAGATCCACGGCACTGCCGACCACGAGACAGCCGCGCCGTCCAACCACTCCGTGACTGTATTCCGCATATAGTCCGAGGATCGTCTCGACGCATTGCCTGCCCGTCTGTGCGCTCGCCAGTTCCCGCGCCATCCGCTCGTTGCGCAGGCTCACGTAACGTTCGAAAGCTGCCAGAAAAACGGCCCGCTTGTCCTTGAATGCTTTGTAGATGCTGCCTTCCGTAATGCCAAGTGCCGCCGTCAACCTGCCCAGTGATGTCGCGTGGAACCCGAACTCACTGAAGACTATGATCGCCTTGTCCAGTATGTCGTCGAGCTCGAATTCACGCGGTCGGCCTGCGCCACGCGATGTGACTCTGTCAGTGAAGGAAGTGTTCATGCTGCGTATATTAGAAAGCAATCGTTTCCAAATCAAGAGATTTTTTGCATCCTCTCGTGCTGGTATTACTGCCCTAGTTCCAGCCGTCCAATAAATCGTAGCGATCGGTCGCCCTAGGCAATGGGCCAGTCGCGCGTGGGCCCCTCCCTTCCGACGCTTGTGTCGTGGGGAAACGCGACTCGGAGCGCTGAGTCGATGTATCTGTCGTCCCGCCATGTTGCCCTCCCTACCCACAAACCCACATCGCTACCCATACTTCGTGAGGAAATTGTGCGGGACGTCAACGGTAGTCGCAAGCACGTCGTTACCCATAAACCGCTTTAAAATCAGCGACCTACAGGACATCAACGGAAGAAGCCGGAATGGCCCGGAAGGCCCATGTGGCGGAAGGCAGCAGGAGTCGAACCTACCCAGGAGCGGCTGACGCCCCTAACCGGGTTTGAAGCCCGGCCGTACCACCGGATACGAATGCCTTCCGCGGAGAAAAAGAATCACGAGAACGACGAGCGCCTACGCCTGAATACCCACCCAACCGCTGTCAGGCCGCAGGTAGTGAAGATCGCGGCGGAAGCGAGTATACCCAACCCGATCGAAGAACTCGAGAATCTGGATCGCGCGCTTGCGACCGAGCCCCGTCGCATCGCGGAACGTCGCGGCATCGAGCCCGCCGCCGCGCGACGGTGCGAGATGTGCGACCAGTTCCGCCAGTTCGCGCGCGACGTCCGCATGATAGAACAGGTCGCGCACGACCTGATGCACGTCGCCGCGCCGTGCGAGCTTGCGCAGCAGCGTGCGCACCGCGTCCTCGGCAGCACCCGTGTCGCGGGCCAGGTCGCGCACCCACGGCGGATCGAAGCGCCCCGCGTGGATCAGCGGCAGCAGTTGCTGCGCCAGCGCTTCCTCGCGCGGCTCGAGGCTCACCGAATGCGACGGCAGATGCAGCCACGGCCCGCTGCGCGCGACTTCGCCGCCCGCCGCCAGCGCATCGACGAGCGCGCGCCACAGCGCATCGCCGACGAGCGGCGCAGCCATCCGCCGCAAGCGTGCGGCGTCGAGCCCCTGCTCGTCGGGCATGCGCTCGTGGTACGCACGCAGCGTATCGACCGCCCGCGTCTGCAATGCACGCCAGTGCACATGCGAAATCACCGCACCTTCGTTCGACGCGGCATCGCGTTGTCCGATCGCCAGCGCATCGTCGGGCAACACCAGCGCATCGGGTGCGAATCCCGTCAGATGCGTGAGCGTCGCGCGCGCAATGCCGAGCGGCGCCTGCGCGAGCAGCGCATCGAGGCGTCCTTCGTCGAGCCACGCCGCGAGCGCATCGAGCCATGCGCGGCGCGCAGGCGTGCGGCGCTTGCGTGCCGGCCCGAACGGATCGAGCACCCGGCCGCCGCCGACGGTACGCGTCGCCTGCGGATTGCGGACGATGAAACGGTCGCCCGGCAGCGCGAACACCGGCTCGTCGAATACCAGTTGCACGCGCATCCGCTGGCCGGCCGCGAGCGTGTCGCCGTCGAGCAGCGCGACATGGGCCACGCGATGCAGCGTGCCGAGATGCACATGCAGCGGCGCCCAGTGAGTCAGCGTCAGCCCCGCGTCCGCGAGCAGCGTCAGGTCGACGTCCAGACGCGGCGACGTCGCGACGAGCCGCGCATCGGTGACGGTGTCGCCGCGCTCGACGTCGGCCTTGTCGACGCCGGCCAGGTTCAGCGCGCAGCGCTCGCCCGCGCACCCGGCCTCGACCGGCCGGTTCTGCGCATGGATGCTGCGCACGCGGGCCGCGTCGCCCGTGCGCACGATCGCGAGCGTGTCGCCCGTCGCGACGCGGCCCGCGAATGCGGTACCGGTCACGACGGTGCCTTGCCCGGCGAGCGTAAACACGCGATCGACCGCGAGCCGGAACAGCCCGTCGTCGCGACGCGCACGCCACGCGATCGCAGCGTCGGCCAGGTGCTGCTTCAACGCGGCGACGCCCGGATCGCCGGCCACCGTGGCACGCGTTTCGAAGATCGGCACGCCGGCCAGCGTCGAATCGTGCAACCACGCGGCGATCTCGTCGCGCGCCTCGGCAACGCGTGCGGCATCGACGCGATCGCATTTCGTCAGCGCGACGGCGCCATGCGTGACGCCGAGCAGTTGCAGGATCGCGAGATGCTCGCGCGTCTGCGGCATCACGCCGTCGTCGGCGGCAATCACGACGAGTGCGAAGTCGATGCCGCATGCACCGGCCGCCATCGTGTGAATCAGTTTCTCGTGGCCCGGCACGTCGATCAGGCCGAGCACGTCGCCGTTGTCGAGCGGCGTATACGCGTAGCCGAGCTCGATGGAGATGCCGCGCGCCTTCTCTTCCTTCAGCCGATCGGTGTCGACGCCCGTCAGCGCCCGCACGAGCGTGGTCTTGCCGTGGTCGATGTGTCCAGCGGTCCCGACGATCATGCGGCCGGCCCCGCGAGCGGCACGCATTGCGCGGCGAACGCCGCTTCGTCGGCCGCTTCGAGGCAGCGCAGATCGAGCCGCAGCGCGTTGTCGCCCACGCGGCCGATCACCGGGCGTGGCCATTCGCGCAGGCGTTTTTCGAGCTGCACGAGCGCGCGGCCGCTGCGCTTGCCGTCCGCGGCGCGAACGACGAGCCCGGCGCTCGGCAATTGGTCGACCGGCAGCGCACCGCTGCCGATCTGGCTGAACATCGGCTCGACCGTCACGTCGAAACCGCTGCCGAGCGCCGCCTGCAACACCGGGCGCATGCGTTCGGCGGCTTCGGCGATGTCGCGCTGCGGGCGCGTCAGCAGACGCAGCGTCGTGAGCCGGTCGCGCAGGAATTCAGGCGCCTGATACAGGCGCAGCACCGGTTCGAGCGCCGCGAGCGTCAGCTTGCCGACGCGCAGCGCACGTTTGAGCGGATGCTTCTTGATCTTCGCGATGAGCGCCCGATCGCCGACGATCAGGCCGGCTTGCGGGCCACCGAGCAGCTTGTCGCCGCTGAACGTGACGACGTTCGCGCCGGCAGCGACGGTTTCCTGCACGGTCGTCTCGTGCGGCAAGTCCCATTGCGACAGGTCGGCCAGCGTGCCGCTGCCGAGATCGACGGCGACCGGCACCCCGTGCTCGCGCGCGAGCGGCGCGAGCTCGGCGAGCGTCGTCTCCTTCGTGAAGCCGCTGATCGCGTAGTTGCTGCAATGCACCTTCATCAGCAGCGCCGTGCGCGAGCCGATCGCATCCGCGTAGTCGCGCAGATGCGTGCGGTTGGTCGTGCCGACTTCGCGCAGCTTCGCGCCGGCACGGCTCATGATGTCGGGGATGCGAAACGCGCCGCCGATCTCGACCAGCTCGCCGCGCGACACGACCACTTCCCGCTTCGTCGCAAGCGCCGACAGCGTCAGCAGCACGGCCGCCGCATTGTTGTTGACGATGGTCGCGGCTTCCGCGCCCGTCAGCTCGCACAGCAGATCGTCGATCAGGTCGTCGCGGTCGCCGCGGCGGCCGGTGGCGAGATCGAACTCGAGGTTGACGGGCCGCGTGAGCGCGTCGACCACGGCACGCACCGCGTCGTCGGGCAGCAACGCTCGCCCGAGGTTCGTGTGCAGCACGGTGCCGGTCAGGTTGAACACGGGGCGCACGGCGCCCGCGCTCTGTGCGGCCAATGCGTGCGCGACGGCCGCGGCGATGCGCGGCTCGTCGAGCGGCTCGGCCGCCGCGGGATCGTGCTGTGCCGCCGTGCGCCAGCGTTCCAGTTCGGCGCGCACGGCATTGAGCACGCGCGTGCGGCCATAGTCCGCGACGAGCGGCTGCAGCGGCGCCGACGACAGCACGCGCTCGACCGACGGCACGCGCGCCAGCACGGCATTCAATTCATTCACACCCGGTTCGGTCACGTCGTTGTCGCTCCAGTCTCATGCTCCGCAGTCGGCCGGGGCCGGCGCTCGCGCGCCGCCACGGCCCCGTGCCGTCAGTCCGCCTCGCGCGAGACGTCGGGCCACAGCAGCGGGTTCGGCGAACTGCGCTGGTAGCCGGCCTCGTTCATCAGCAGGTCGAGCGTGAGGCTTGCGAGATCGTCCGCCAGCGGCTCGAACTCGTAGTCCTTCTCCTGATAGCCGATCTTGCGATAGGTCTTGCACTCGTCGCACGATTCGGCCTTGATGGCTTCGCTGCCGCCTTCGATCCCGTGATACGCGATGCCCTTCGTCGAATCGCAGTGCGAGCACTTGGTGCGCACCATGTGCCACTCGGTCGTGCACAGCCCGCACTGCAGGAAACGGTAGCCCTGGTACTGGCCGCCGACCCGCACGACGCTCGCGACCGGATGCGTGCCGCACACCGGGCACAGCCCCGGCTGGTCGAGATACGGGACATCGGCCGGCGTCACGCGGCTCGCGAGATCGGTCCACGCGACCTGCAGCGCGGCCATCAGGAACGGCGCGGTGGCCGGATCGACCTCCGCGAAGCGCAGCGCGAGGATCGCATCGGCCTGCGCGTCGAGTTCGGCGGGCGCCGTCAGGCGCAGCCGGTCGAGCAGCTTCGCGAGCTGCGGATTGACGAGCCCGGCGCTTTCGACGCGATCGAGCAGTTCATACAGCACGGCGCGCCACCGCGAATCGCGCTGGCCGTCGAGCGCCGGCACGAGCGGCATCGAATGTTCCTGTGCGCGTGCGATCGCTTCCTTCGACGGCAGCGGCAGCTCCAGCGTCTGCAGCGTCGCGTGCTGCGCGTCGGCGACGGTGGCCATCAGCCGCAGATAGCCGCTGATCGGGTTCAGGTCGGCAAGCTTGCGCAGCCGCGCGGCGCGCGCCGCGAACGCGGTCGCACGCTCCGGCAGGCGAAAGCGCGGAATGGCCGAATGATCGAGTGCCGAGATCTCGGTCGGCTCCAGAATGCGTTGTGTCACGAAAATGTCTTCCAAAAAACGAAGCGCCGACGAATCGGCGCTTTCGGGCGATTCCGGCGGTTGGCGGAACGATACGCCGCAATCGGCGTACCGCCCCGCTCCGCTGCGTTACTTCACGCTTTCACGGAACCACTTCGGGTGATGCTTGCGGGCCCAGCCCAGCGTGACGGTGCCCCGCACCATCGCGCCGATCGAACCCTTCACCCACAACGCCGCGTAAATGTGCACGATGATGCTCGCGATCAGCACGAAGGCCGCCACGGCATGCACGACAGCGGCCGCGCGGATGATCCCGATCGGGAAGTAGAACGAGAAATAGCGCCGCCAGATCACGACTCCCGACAGCAGGAGCAGCAGCAGGCACGCCACCAGCGTGAAGAATAGCAGCTTCTGCCCGGCGTTATAGCGCCCGACCGGCGGCAGCTTGTCTTCCTGGTTGGTCAGCACGTCGCCGATCTGCTTCAGCCACTGCCGGTCGTCAGCGTCAAGCGCATTGTGGTGCCAGAAGCGCACGACGAGGATCGCGAACGACACGAACATCACGAGGCCGACGAACGGATGCAGGATCCGCGTCCACTGACCGCCGCCGAACAGCGCGGTGAGCCAGAACATCGACGGATGGAACAGCGCGAGCCCGGACAACGCGAGCAGCACGAACGTGATCGCGGTGATCCAGTGGTTCGTGCGCTCGTTCGGCGTGTAGCGGACGATCAGGTTGGGGTCGTCGTGGTTCATTTCGCGTCCTCCTTGATGCGTCGCGCTTCGTCGCGCGCGGCCGATTCCTCTTCGTCGCTCACCTCGTTCGGACCGACGCGGACGTAGTGGAAGAATCCGGCCAGCGCGGTCAGCGCGAGGCCGGCGACCGCGAGCGGTTTCGCGATGCCTTTCCACAGCTTCACCATCGGGCTGATCGACGGATTGTCGGGCAATCCGTGATACAGCGACGGTTTGTCCGCGTGGTGCAGCACGTACATCACGTGCGTGCCGCCGACGCCCTGCGGGTCGTACAGCCCCGCATGCTCGAAGCCGCGCTCCTTCAGGTCCTCGATGCGCTCGGCCGCGTGCTGCTTCATGTCCTCCTTGGTGCCGAACACGATCGCGCCCGTCGGGCAGGTCTTCACGCAGGCCGGTTCCTGGCCGACCGCGACGCGGTCGGAACAGAGCGTGCACTTGTACGCGCGATGATCCTTCTTCGAGATCCGCGGCACGTTGAACGGGCAACCGGTCACGCAGTAGCCGCAACCGATGCAGTTCTCCTCGTGGAAATCGACGATCCCGTTGTTGTACTGCACGATCGCGCCCGGCGACGGACACGCCTTCAGACAGCCCGGATCCTCGCAGTGCATGCAGCCGTCCTTGCGGATCAGCCACTCGAGGTCGCCCGCCGGGTTCTCGTATTCGGAGAACCGCATGACCGTCCACGAATGCTCAGTCAGGTCGGCCGGGTTGTCGTACACGCCGACGTTGGTGCCGACTTCGTCGCGCAGGTCGTTCCACTCCATGCACGCCGTCTGGCATGCCTTGCAGCCGATGCACTTCGATACGTCGATCAGCTTCGCGACGCTCCCGGTCACCGGTTCGCGCACCGTGGGCGGTGGCGTCGTGGTGGCCGAAACCCGCTTGATATCCAGCGATTGCAATGCCATCTCTCCCCCTTACGCCTTTTCGACCTTCACCAGGAACGACTTGAATTCCGGTGTATAGGAGTTGCCGTCGCCCACGGACGGAGTCAGGGTATTGGCGAGATAGCCGGGCTTCGTCAGGCCCTTGAAGCCCCAGTGCAACGGGACGCCGACCGTCTGGACCTTCCTGCCGTCGATCGTCAGCGGCTTGATCCGCTTCGTGACGAGGGCGACCGCGACGATGTAGCCGCGCTTGGACGACACCTTCACGCGCTCGCCATGCGCGACGCCGACTTCCTTCGCGAGGTCTTCGCCGATCTCGACGAATTGCTCGGGCTGGATGATCGAGTTCAGCCGCGCATGCTTGGTCCAGTAGTGGAAATGCTCGGTCAGCCGGTACGTCGTCGCGACGTGCGGGAACTCGGACACCTTGCCGAACGATGCCCGGTCGTCCGGGAACACGCGGGCGGCCGGGTTGTTCAGCGCCAGCGGGTTGCCCGGGTGCAGCGGGTTCGCGGCGAGCGGCGTCTCGAACGGCTCGTAGTGCTCGGGGAACGGACCTTCGTTCATCCCCGCGCGGGCGAAGAAGCGCGCGACGCCTTCCGGGTTCATGATGAACGGCCCCATCCCGTTTTCGGGCGGTTCGTCCACCTTGAAGTCCGGCACGTCGACGCCCTTCCACGCGCTGCCGTTCCAGCCGATCAGCTTGCGGGTCGGGTCGAACGGCTTGCCGGCGACGTCGCACGATGCGCGGTTGTACAGGATCCGCCGGTTCGCCGGCCATGCCCACGCCCAGTTCAGCGTCTGGCCGATGCCGGTCGGGTCGGAGTTGTCGCGGCGCCCCATCTGGTTGCCGGCCTGCGTCCACGCGCCGCAGAAGATCCAGCAGCCGCTCGCGGTCGTGCCGTCGTCCTTCAGTTGCGCGAATGCGGCGAGCTGCTCGCCCTTCTTCACGAGCGTCTTCGCCGGATCCTTCGGATCGGGCAGATCGGCGAGCGCTTTCCCGTTGAACTCCATCGCCAGCTCCTCCGGCGTCGGGCTTTCCGGGTTCGCGTACGGCCAGGTCAGGTTCACGATCGGGTCCGGGTACTTGCCGCCGTCCTTCTGGTACATCTTGCGCATGCGCAGGAACAGCCCCGACATGATCTCGAGGTCGCTCTTCGCTTCGCCCGGCGGCTCGGCGCCCTTCCAGTGCCACTGCAGCACGCGGCTCGAACTCACGAGCGAGCCGTCTTCCTCCGCGAAGCAGGTGGTCGGCAGGCGGAACACCTCGGTCTGGATCTTCGACGCATCGACGTCGTTGTAGTCGCCGTGAGGTTTCCAGAACTCGGACGTCTCGGTCGCGAGCGGATCCATGATCACGAGCCACTTCAGCTTCGCGAGGCCTGCCGCCGTCTTCACCTTCGACGGCGCCGCCGCGAGCGGATTGAAGCCCTGGCAGATGTAGCCGTTCATCTTGCCGGCATTCATCAGCTCGATCGCCTGCAGCAGGTCGTACTGCTTGTCCAGCTTCGGCAGGTAGTCGTAGGCCCAGTTGTTCTCGGCGGTGGCCGCGTCGCCCCACCACGCCTTCATGAAGCTGACGTGGAACGCCTTGTAGTTCTTCCAGTAGCTCAACTGGTTCGGCCGCAGCGGCAGCTGCACGCGCTTCTTGATGTACGCGTCGAAGTCCTGCTCGGCCTGCATCGGCAGCGTCATGTAGCCCGGCAGCAGGTTCGACATCAGCCCAAGGTCGGTCAGCCCCTGGATGTTCGAGTGACCGCGCAGCGCGTTCATCCCGCCGCCGGCGATGCCGATGTTGCCGAGCAGCAGCTGCACCATCGCGCCGGTGCGGATGATCTGCGCGCCGATCGAGTGGTGGGTCCAGCCGAGCGCGTACAGCACCGTGCCGGCGCGGCCGGGAACGGCCGTGGTCGCGAGCATCTCGCACACCTTCAGGAACTTGTCCTTCGGCGTGCCGCACGTCTGCTGGACCATGTCCGGCGTATAGCGCGCGTAGTGCTGCTTCAGCAGGTTGTAGACGCAGCGCGGATGCTGCAGCGTCGGGTCGACCTTCACGAAACCGTCGTCGCCGCGCTCGTAGTCCCAGCTCGATTTGTCCGGGTACGCGTGCTTCTCCGCGTCGTAGCCGGAATAGATGCCGTCGTTGAACGCGAAATCCTCGCGCACGATGAACGTGAAGTCCGTGTAATTCTTCACGTACTCATGCTGGATCTTGTCGTTCGTCAGCAGATAATTGATGACGCCGCCCAGGAAGACGATGTCGGTGCCGGTGCGGATCGGCGCGTAGTAATCGGCCACCGAGGCCGTACGCGTGAAGCGCGGGTCGACGACGATCAGCCGCGCCTTGCGGTGCGCCTTCGCCTCCGTTACCCACTTGAAACCGCACGGATGGGCCTCGGCTGCATTGCCGCCCATCACGAGAATCACGTCCGCGTTCTTGATGTCGACCCAATGGTTCGTCATCGCTCCACGGCCAAACGTCGGGGCAAGACCTGCCACCGTCGGGCCATGTCAGACACGCGCCTGATTGTCGAATGCGAGCATCCCGAGACTGCGGATGGTCTTGTGCGTCAGGTAGCCGACCTCGTTGCTGCCCGCCGACGCGGCCAGCATGCCGGTCGTGAGCCAGCGGTTGACCTTCGCGCCGTCTTCGGCCGTCTCGACGAAGTTCGCGTCGCGGTCGGCCTTCATCAGCTTCGCGATGCGGTCGAGCGCGTCGTTCCACGAGATGGGTTCCCACTTGTCCGAGCCGGGCGCCCGATACTCGGGATGCGTGAGGCGGTTCGGGCTGTGGATGAAGTCGATCAGGCTCGCGCCCTTCGGGCACAGCGTGCCGCGATTGACGGGGTGGTCGGGATCGCCTTCGATGTGGATGATGCTCGGCTGCGCATTCTTCGCCCCGTCGCCGAGGCTGTACATCAGGATGCCGCAACCCACTGAGCAGTAAGGACAGGTGTTGCGCGTTTCGACTGTGCGCGCCAGTTTGTACTGTCGGACCTCGGCCAGCGCTTCGGACGGAGAAAAGCCCATCAGGGCAAGACTCGATCCGGCAAGCGACGTGGCCGTCACCTTCAGGAACTGGCGCCGGGACATTTGTAGCATGGCGGTCTCGGCGTTATTGTGGGGTGGGGTGCAACTGAAAGGAATTATAGACAGTTCAGGCAACTATGATCGAATCCTCGGATCAATACCGATTTGTCCGACCAACTCTGCGATGATCCGCGTTCCGCGCGCAACCGAACCGTCATGAAACGACAGATCACTTCCGAAGCCACCCGTCTCGCCCAGCAGCAGGCCAACTGGGCCCTCACCGCGTTCAAGCGCTTCTCGTCCGACCGCTGCTCCGCGATGGCCGCGGGCATCGCGTTTTTCTCCGCGTTCTCGCTCGCGCCGACCCTCGTGATGGTGATCGCGGTGGCCGGCTGGTTCTACGGCGACGACGCCGCGCGCGGCCAGGTGTTCGAACAGGCGCACCAGTTGATCGGCGACGACGCGGCGGCCAGTATCCAGACGATCGTGCAGAACGCGCACCGCGCGGGCGAGCGCGGCGGCCTCGCCACGCTGATCTCGTTCGCCGCGCTCGCGATCGGCGCGTCGGCCACGTTCGCGTCGCTCAGCGCGGCGCTCAGCGTGATCTGGCCGGCCACCGAAAGCCGCTGGTCGAGCATGCTCGGGCTGGTGCGGGTGCGGCTGATCTCGTTCGGGCTCGTGCTCGGCGTCGCGTTCCTGCTGATCGTGTCGCTCGTGCTCGACACCGCGATCACCTTCATCGGCACCTGGCTGCTGGGCAATTCGCCGTACGTGGTCGTCACGAACTTCGTGCAGTTCTTCGTCGGCATCGCGGTGCTCGCGGCCGCGTTCGCTTCGTTGATGAAATTCCTGCCCGATGCGCGCGTCGCGTGGCGCGACGCCGCGATCGGCGGCATCGTGTCGGCGATCCTGTTCTCCGGCGGCAAGAAGCTGTTCGCGCTGTATCTCGCGCATGCGGGCACCGCGAGTGCGTTCGGCGCGGCCGGTTCGTTCGCGGTCCTGCTGATGTGGCTGTACTTCTCCGCGATCGTGCTGCTGCTCGGCGCGGAATTCGCGGCAGCCCGCGGCGACGCGCATCGGCCGGCCGAGCCTGCGGCGCCGGCCGCGTCCGCTCAAGCCGCCCATCAAGCCGGTCAAGCCGGTCAAGCCGAGCATCGCCCGCGCGACGACTGATTTGCCCGTCCGCTGAAAACGACCGTGCGTCGGTCTCGCGCGCCCCGCACACGCGCTCGCGCCTTTGCCATCCCGGCATTCGCCGCGCATTCGTGCAGCGTCGGCGCCATCTCGACACATCGACGCGCACGCACCTGCAACGGCAAACGTTTGCACACCCTCGTTTTCCTGCTGTAACGGGCCGAAACGGGGGGTCTGCCGACATGTGCGTCAACTACTGAAACAATCGCAACGCAGCAATTGTCAACTATTTCACAAACAGGAACAGTCGTTGATGTGCTTGATATATATGGACTTTTTCCCGCTGTTACCTTTTCGAGACACTTTATTTTTTAAGCTTTCTTGCGTGTATGGCACTGAGCTATTCTCCAATCCGCAACAAATAACGATGAATCACTTGCGTGGAGAAACTCAACGATGAAGAAACTTGCTCTCTCGACCCTCTCGCTCGCCCTGCTGGGCGCGGCCGGCGCTGCTCAAGCTCAGTCGAGCGTGACGCTGTACGGCGTGATCGACACGTCGATCACCTACGTTCACGGCAACGATGGTCAAGGTAACAATTCGTGGTCGATGGGTAGCGGCAACCTGCAAGGCAGCCGCTTCGGCCTGAAGGGTTCGGAAGACCTCGGTGGCGGCCTGAAGGCGATCTTCCAGTTGGAAAACGGCTTCAACTCGGCATCGGGTGCACTGGGCCAGGGTGGCCGCATGTTCGGTCGCCAGGCTTTCGTCGGTCTGCAAAGCGACCAGTACGGTACGCTGACGCTGGGTCGCCAGTACGACCCGCTCGTCGACCTGGTTCAGGCAGTCACGGCTGACAACTACTTCGGCAGCGTGTTCGCCACGCCGGGCGACGTCGACAACAACGACAACAGCCTGCGCGTCAGCAACGCGATCAAGTACACGTCGCCGGTCTGGGCAGGCCTGCAGGTCGAAGCGATGTACGCGCTCGGCGGCGTCGCCGGCGCAACCGGCAAGGGTCAGACGTGGGCGGCAGCTGCAGCGTACAACAACGGCCCGCTCGGCCTGGCTGCAGGTTACTTCCACGCGAACAACTCGGCTCCGCTGAACGCAACCGGCCAGCGCACCGGCTGGGCCGGCACGTCGGACGCGATCTTCGACGGCTCGGGCAGCTTCATCAACAACGCGTACACGTCGGCATCGTCGATCGGCATCGCGCAAGTCGCTGGCCAGTATGCATTCGGTCCCGTGACGTTCGGCCTCGGCTACAGCAACGCGCAGTACAAGGCGGATGCGAACTCGGGCTTCGGCACGAACCAGAAGTACAACACGGGCCGCGCGTTCGTCACGTACCAAGCATCGGCACCGCTGCTGCTGGGCGTCGGCTACATCTACACGAAGGGTAGCGGCCAGACGGACGCCAAGTATCACCAGGTTTCGCTCGGCGCGGACTACTCGCTGTCGAAGCGTACGGACATCTACCTGGTTGGCGCGTACCAGCACGCAAGCGGCCACAACGCCGACGGCAGCGATGCGCAAGCGTCGGTCGGTTCGTACGGCATCGCCGGCAAGAGCTCGCAGGAAATCGTCGCACTCGGCCTGCGTCACAAGTTCTAAAAACGAAGTATCCGGCGTGCATGGCGTCTTCGACGCCTTGTCGCCGACCTGGAAAGTCAGCCCCGGTTTCGGCCGCGGCTGGCTTTTTTTCGTCCGTCTCCTGCAGGCGCGGCCGGCACCGCCCGCAGGACCTCCGCGCCAAAGGCGAGCCCCGACATAGGTCCGCGCGCCGGCAGCGGCGCCTGGCGGCTGCAATGCATCCGCAACACCGTTTCCGATGTCAGGAGAGGTCGCCGTTTCTCCGTTCAGCGACTACCATCCGCATAGCCGGGGTCGCCCGGCTCGACCGATGCGAAATTTGTGCGCGCCGCGCGTCGATTCCGGCGGGCGTCGTCCGTCGTATCGATGGCGGCACACGGTTTGCCCCGGACCCATACAGACAGGAGACTCGTCATGACGATTCAGAAAATCACGCCTTTTCTCTGGTATTCGACGCAAGCCGAAGAAGCAGCGGCCTTCTATGCCGGCATCTTTCCGGACTCGCGCATCGTGCGCGTCACGGCCGTACCCGGCACCGACGGCACGCGGATGGTCGAATTCGAGCTGTTCGGGCAGCCATTCTTCGCGATGAGCCACCCGAGCACGGAGGCGTTCAATCACGCGATCTCGCTGCTCGTCAGTTGCGCGGACCAGGCGGAACTCGACCGCTACTGGAGCGCCCTGCTCGACAACGGCGGCACGGCCGACGGCTGCGGCTGGCTGAGGGATCGTTATGGCGTGTCGTGGCAGATCGTTCCGGAAGCGCTCATCCCGATGATGGCCGACCGCGACACGGTCAAGGCGGGGCGCGTGGCCGCCGCGATGATGCAGATGACCAAGTTCGACGACGCCGCGCTGAAGGCCGCCTTTGCGGGCACGGCGGGCTGACGACAGGGGCGGCCGGCGCTCGCGTGACGCCGCGTGCTGTCGCGCCTTCGTCAGCAGGATGGCGATCGTGATCGACCACCAGCGGCTCGACGATACCGGGCTTCCAGATCGCGGCGCAGCTATTCGCCTAACTGCAGTTCGCGTCGCGCCCGATGACGCCACGGCACCACGTCGCCGAGCGCGATGACGGTGATCTCCAGCGCACGCACACCGTCTCGACCGGGCAACGCCGACGCGCCGAGCAGGTCCGACATCAGCGCGCCGCTTCGTCCGGGCGCACCGCGACCGTCGCCAGCAAATCGATGTCGCCGCGCAATTTCAGGCCGCCGTCGAGCGTCGATCCGAACGGGTGGATCGCTTGCGGCATCGCACCGGGCTGCCGTTCGATCGCGGCGCGCGGCGGCGACCCGGCCGGCGATGTCGTACGGGAAGAGGTCCGTCACGATGACGAACCTGGCGACGCGCTCGCTACGGAACGCGACGAAACAGCGCCTCGCGCGCAAGAAGGTCGTCGCCCGGCGATGCGCATATGGATGCGAATGTGCGGCATACGATCCGCCGCCCATCGTGCGTCGGGCCGCCCGTCATTGCCACGCCGGCCGTTCGCTGCCGCGCGATTTGCGCGGCGCAATAAAAATCCCCGCACGCTGTCGCGTACGGGGATCGCGGGACATCGCAACGGCTGCCGACTTGCATTCGGCAGTCGTTGCGCGGCATTACGCTGCCGCGTCCTTCAGCTTCTTCAGCGCACGTGCCTTCACGCGCACGCTGGCCGGCTTCGCCGGGAACCAACGCTCTTCGCCCGTGAACGGATCCTTGCCGAAGCGCTTCTTCTTCGCCGGCACGACTTGTGCCGTGATCTTCAGCAGACCCGGCAGCGTGAACTCGCCTGCGCCCTTCTTGTGAACCGAGCCCAGCACGACGTTCTCGAGTGCGGCGAGCACTGCCTTGACCGCCTTCACTTCGACAGCTGCGCGCTCAGCGATGTGCGTTGCGAGCGATGCCTTCGTGAACTTGTCCTTCAGCGGCGTCGGAGCAGCCGGTGCTGCCTTCGCGACAGCCTTCTTGGCCACTACTTTCTTCGCGGGCGCAGCCTTTTTGGCAGCCACTTTCTTGGTGGCCGGTGCGGCAGCCTTCTTGGCCACCTTTTTTGCGGAAGTCGCCATGTTTCTCCTACCAGGTGTGGTCGTTGGATACACGAAGCGTGCAACGCGCGCGCTTCAACGCCGGATTCTACAAGCGCCTTGACGCTTCGTGCAGTACTTTTATGCGTTTTCACGGGGTTTCCCGCAGGTTTTGTTGCGCGCGACCGACTTCGTCGACGCTCGAGCGTGAAAAAACGCCTTCACGTATACGTCCGAACTCGAATTACGTTCGATATTTGCGCACCTATACTGGGCTCGCTCAATGCCCGGATGCCTCCATGCGCGAAGTCAGATACGTCAAAGGACTCGACGGCCTGCGAGCCCTCGCCGTCATCCTCGTTTTCCTGTCCCACAAGGGCCATGTCCTTGCCGTCGACGTCGGCAAGCTTGGCGTGTGGACGTTTTTCCTCATCAGCGGATTCCTGATCGTCGGCGAGCTGCATCGCAACCGCCAGGCGGTCGAGCGCGGCACCATGACGCGTCGCCACGCGCTGGCGCTGTTCCTGGCGAAGCGCGCGCTACGGATCTTTCCCGTGTATTACCTGCTGCTCGCGGCGCTCGCGATCGCGCACGCGCTGTTCTACCAGCGCGGCGTCAACCTCGGGCTCGCGTGGCACGCGGTGTTCCTGTCGAATTACTGGATCGGCGTCGTCAAGGACGGTTGGCCGGGCTCCACGTCGCACTTCTGGAGCCTCGCCGTTGAACAGCAGTTCTATCTGATCGCCCCGCTCGCGCTGCTCGCGCTGCCCGCCGCGCGACACGTCGCGCTCGGCGTCGCGGCCGTCGCGCTGTGCGCGCTCGCGCATCTCGCGCTCTACCTGTCGGACGCGTCGCCGGTACTGATCTACGCGTTTTCCCCGTGGAATTTCGCGTTGATCGCGCTCGGCGGCGTCGGCGCGATGGCGCTCGCCGATCGCGCCGACGCCACGCGCCGCGTGCCGCCCGCCTGGCTCGGCGCGGCCGGCGTCGCGTTCTTCCTCGTGCTGCCCGCCTGCACGGCGTTGCCCGATGCGGTCGCGGGGCTCGCGGATCTCGGCCTGTCCGTGTCGCTCGGCGCGCTGATGCTGTGGATCGTCAGCGAGCCCGAGCATCCCGTCGTCGCGCTGCTCGACTGGGCGCCGCTCGCCTATCTCGGCACGATCAGCTACGGCTTCTACCTGTTCCACAACCTGATTCCGGCGCGCTTCGGCGTGCTGCCCGCGTCGTTCGCGCACGTGCCGATACCGGACATCGTCCGCGACGCGCTGCCGGAAGTGCTGCAATTCGCGCTCGCCGTGCTGCTCGCGCACCTGTCCTGGCGCTATCTCGAAAAGCGGCTGCTCGACTTCAAGAAACCCATCGCCGCGATGCTGGCCCGGCACTTCGCCGCGCAGCCGAGCGCGTCGCCGCGTTGAGCGGCACACGAACGCAGCACGCGGCACTCGGCGGACGCCGGATCGCAACGCCGCGATACCGGCAACGAAGCCCGACGGCCGATGGCATCGCAGCCGATGTTGCGTCGTCGGGCGCCACCCGCGCGAGCGTCGTGCATACCGCGCAACCTATCCGCCGATCCGGTCACGCAGCGAATACTTCGGCACCGGTTTCACGCGCGACATCCCGCGTCATCGACACACTTCGCGCGTCGCGCCACGCCGCCCTCCGCACATTCCCGGCACCGCATGCAGACGTCGCGCACCAGGCTCGTGCGCCCGCAAAAACAAAAAAGCCCCGGCGCGCGAGCGGCCGGGGCCAACGGAACAACCACCACCTGAAACGACGGAGCGCGCGGCCGCTTAAGCGACGGCAGCCAGCGCGGGCAAACAGGTACGCAGGTACGCCTCGAATTCGCGGCTCACTTCCGGATGCTGGAGCGCGAGCTCGACGGTAGCCTTCAGATAGCCGATCTTGCTGCCGCAGTCGAAACGCGTGCCGTAGTAGCGATACGCGAGCACCTGCTCGTTCGCGAGCAGCGACTGGATGGCGTCGGTGAGCTGCAGTTCGCCGCCTGCACCCGGCTTGAGCTTGCGCAGGTGATCGAAGATCGTCGGCATGAACACGTAGCGGCCGACCACGCCGAGATTCGACGGTGCATCCTCGGGCGCCGGCTTCTCGATGATGCCCGACAGCTTGATGATGTCCTCTTCCCACTCCCGGCCTTCGACGACGCCGTACGAGCGGCTGTCCTCGCGCGGGATCGTCTCGACCCCGATCACCGAGCTGTGATAGTGGTCGAACACGTCGACGAGCTGCTTGAGCACCGGCTGTTCGCCGTGCAGCAGGTCGTCGGCGAGGATCACCGCGAACGGCTCGCCGTGCACGAGCTTCTCCGCGCACTGCACCGCGTGGCCGAGACCGAGCGCTTCCGGCTGGCGCACGTAGAAGCAGTTGACGTGGCTCGGCTTGATGCCGCGCACGAGTTCGAGCAACTTTTCCTTGCCGCGCGCCTCGAGTTCGGCCTCGATCTCGTACGACTTGTCGAAGTGATCCTCGATCGCGCGCTTGCTGCGCCCGGTCACGAAGATCATCTCGGTGATACCGGCGTTGATCGCTTCCTCGACCGCGTACTGGATCAGCGGCTTGTCGACGACGGGCAACATTTCCTTCGGGCTCGCCTTCGTTGCCGGGAGGAACCGCGTGCCGAGACCGGCAACGGGGAACACGGCCTTGGTAACTTTCAACATGTTCGCATCCTGATAGCGTTGACTGCGCCGCGTCGACCCGCGACCCGGCGCGATTGTGTTCCGAACGGCATATCGAGAATCGACGGTACTGCCAATTCCACTCCGCTCATTTTCGATATGGACTGATCGCCCAATTATTTCGGAAAAAATATAATCGTTTCAGTTCGGTCGATATTGCCGAACCGATTGCCGAAGCAGAAACAAATTACCGATTTCCCGGATACAAATTCTTACGATTCGAACTCCTCGATATAGGGCACGCCGCCCCGCTCGAGGCCGGGGCGGATCGGTTCGTTCTTCAGCGCCTCGCGGTACGCCGACAGCACGGCCATGACCAGCAGTACTGCAGCGCTCGCGATCCAATGCATGTCCATCTTGCCGCTCCTTGCATCAATCAACCGGAGCTTCAAACTATCAGAAAAAAATCGGCAAATAATTGGAGCTCCTCGACGGCCCTCCTTCATCCCTGAATAAACCCATGATGCGGAATACCGGAATTTCCGGCGAGATTTTTTTATTCATTGACCGAATTCTTGCGCATTACGATTGGATGAAACTTCCCGTCCATCCGTCGCAAGGAATCGAATCGCATGCAAGCTTTCAGCGGATCGTCTCTGGCCGCGCCGCCCGTCGCCGATCACAAGGAACACGTGATCGACGCGATGCGCGGCTTCGCGGCGCTGCTCGTCGCCTATTTCCACTGCCGCCAGGTCGTCTGGGTCGGCATGCAGAGCTTCCATCATGCTTACGGTCATGCACTGAGCCCGGGCGCGATCGCCGGCTACCTGACCTTTCCGTTTGCGTGGGGCTCCGCCGGCGTCCCGATCTTCTTCGTGATCAGCGGCTACTGCATCCACCGCAATGCGGCACTCAAGCTCGCGGCCAACCCCGCGTACCGGCTCGACGCGCCGAACTTCTGGGTGCGCCGCTTCGCGCGCATCTATCCGGTGCTGCTCGCCGCGCTGCTGTTCACGCTCGCGCTCGACGCGGTCAGCCTGCAGATCGAGCCCGTCAGCCACAAGATCCGCGACGTCGGCCTCGTCGCGTTCCTCGTGAACCTGTTCTCGCTGCAGGGCGTCGCCGGCTACACGTACGGGTCGAACGGCGCGTTGTGGACGCTGTCGCTGGAAGTGCAGTTCTACGCGATCTACCCGCTGCTGTTCGCGCTGCGCCGGCGCATCGGCATGCCGGCCGTCGTGGCCGCGGTCGCGCTCGTCAACGTCGCGTCGGCCTGGCTGCTCGAACGGCACGACCTGCAGTTCTTCACGTCGTACTGGCTGTCCTGGACGATCGGTGCATGGATCGCGGACGTGCGCGCGCAGCAGTCTCGCGGCACGGCCGTCGTGCCGTCGCGCGCGTGGTACGTCGCGGCCGCCGTGCTGCTGGCCGCCGGCTGCGGCGCATTCCATTTCGGCCAGTACGGCGCGTTCCAGCTGTGGTCGGCCGGCTTCGCATGCTTCCTGTATCGCGCGCTCGCCCGCCCGCCGCGCCCGACGCCGCCGCTGCGCGTGCTCAGCTGGTTCGGCGACTTCAGCTACTCGCTGTACCTGGTCCACCTGCCGCTGTTCGTCTGCCTCGGCTCGGTGCTGTTCCACTCCGAACTGCAACTGTCGATCTGGCCGTCGTTCGCGTTCATGGCCGTCGCGATTCCAGTGGCGTACCTGTTCTACCGGATGTTCGAACGGCCGGCGATGATGTGGTCGGCCAGCTTCAAGCCGACCCGCGCGGCCCGCGTCGTCGCGTCGTCGCCCGAACAGGCCGTCTGACCCGAGGCGGCCAGCTCGGTCGCCCCGTCCGGTCCGGAGCCCCCGCGCGGTATCTCGCCGCGCGGGGGCTCTTTCATGGCCGTCACGCGGTTGCGGGCCAGGTCGAGAGGAACCGGGCTGCCTGGTCCGTCCGACCGCGCTACGGCCCGCGTGGGCGGCTCCCTGGCGATATCCATGGCTGCGGCGGCAGCGCCTGATCGCCCCACGTTCCCGACGGCCCGGTTCCGTTCCAGAATGACGACCGGCCACGCCCGCGCCCGACTCGGCCCCGGGGGCGCAAACCCGCCTCTCCGCCGCAACCGCACGCGTCGCCCGCCGAAAAGCAAAGCCCCCGCGCAGCGCAACGCCGCATGGGGGCCCGTTTCCCGCCGGCTCGCACCGACCGCTACTTCTTCGCGTTCGCGGCCTTGGCCGCCTTGGCGGTATCCGCGAGGATCTTCTCGACCCGCTCCACGTAGGTTTCGGTGCCGAACCGGCGCACCGCGGTCGCACGCCCGCTCGCGACGAGCCGCTCGCGCAGCGCGCCGTCGCGCTTGAGCGCCGCCAGCGCATCGGCCAGCGCGGCCGCGTTGCCCGGCTCGCAGAGCAGCCCGTTGTCGCCGTCCTCGATGATCTCGACGACGCCGCCCGCGCGGGCCGCGACGACCGGCCGCCGCGCGAGCATCCCCTCGACGATCACGCGCCCGAACGGCTCCGGCGTGATCGACGTGTGCGCGACGACGTCGACCGCCGTCATGCATGCGGCCACGTCGCGCTGAAACCCGAGGAAATGCACGCGTTCGTCCATCCCGTGCTGCGCGACGTATTCGTGCAGTTGCGCCGCATACTCGTCCTCGCCGAACAGCGGCGCGCCGACCAGCACCACATGCATGTCGGGATGCCGCTCGGCGGCCTCCAGCAGCACGTGCTGCCCCTTCCAGCGCGCGAGACGGCTGAACGAGCCGACCAGCCAGGCGTCCTCGGGCAACCCGAGGCGCGCGCGCAGCGCGGCCTGGCTCACGCCTTTCAGCGCATCGAACGGTTCGGCCGAAATGCCGTTGAACACGACGTCGACGTGCTGCGGCGTGAAGCCCGTCAGCGCGCGGAACGCCTGCGCGGAGGCGTCGGAGTTCGCGATCACGCGCGTGACGCCAAGCCGCGCGCAGTACTTGATCGCCTGCAGCTGCTTGCCGCCGAAATGGTCGGTGCTGACGATGTCGCGCAGGTGCCAGACCACCGGCTTGCGCGCGAGCCGCCCGGCGAGCGCGGCGACCACCATCGCGCGTTGCGTGTTCGCGTAGATCACCTCGGCGCGGCGCGCGCGCCGGGCGACGTCGCGGACCAGCCGCACGAGCTGCTTCACCGCGCCGAACGACACGCCGCCCTGCTTGCGCACGCCCGCGAGCGCGCCCTGCTCGACCACGTCGACGCGCGCGCCGATCTCGTCGAGCGCCGCGCGGAACGGGCCGTCGTCGAACAGCAGCACGTCGGCGTTCGCGCGCATGTGCTTCATGATCTCGAGCAGCGACAGCTCGGCGCCGCCGAGCACGCCGCTCTGATCGAGCACGAGCGTCGCCGGACCGCGTGCGGCCGGCATCGGTGCGGCCGTGCCGCGCTGCGCGGTCGAGCCGGGCAGCGCTTGCTCCACGTAGTCGAGGAAGCGCCGCCGGAACGTATCGGCGGAAAACCGCTCCGCGTTCGCGCGGCAGGCGTCCGGCGTGAAGCGCTGCGGTGCGCGCTCGAAGTCGTCGACGGCCGCGACGATCGCGTGCGCCGTCTGTTCGTCGAAGAAGAGACCGGTCGGATTCAGGTTCGATTGCGGGTCGAGCACCGTTTCGAGCGCACCGCCCTTGCCGTATGCGATGACCGGCGTGCCGCACGCCTGCGCCTCGACGACCGAGATTCCGAAATCCTCCTCGGCCGCGAACACGAACGCCTTCGCGCGCCGCATCCGGTCGTGCAGCACCGCGAACGGCTGGTAGCCCATGATCTCGACGTTCGGGCCAGCCTTCGCACGAATCTTCTGCATCTCGGGGCCGTCGCCGATGACGACGAGCTTGCGCTCGGGCGTGCGCGAAAACGCCTCGACGATCAGATCGATCTTCTTGTACGGCACCATCCGCGACGCGGTCAGGTAGAAATCCTCCTTCACCGCGTTCAGCGAGAACGCGTCGACGTCGACCGGCGGGAAGATCACCGCCGCGTCGCGGTGATAGACCTTCTTGATGCGCCGGGCGATGAACGCGGAGTTCGCGACGAAGCCGTCCACCGCGTTCGCGGTACGCGTATCCCAGTTGCGGATGTAGTGCAGGATCATCCGCGCGAGCAGCGATTTCGGCCCGTGCGTGAGGTTCGACTGCTCCAGATACTGATGCTGCAGGTCCCACGCATAGCGGATCGGCGAATGCACGTAGCTGATGTGCACCTGGTCCGGCCCGGTCAGCACGCCCTTCGCGACCGCGTGGCTGCTCGAGATCACGAGGTCGTACTCGGACACGTCGAGCTGCTCGATCGCGAGCGGCATCAGCGGCAGGTAGCTGCGGTACTTGGTGCGTGCGAACGGCAGTTTCTGGATGAACGACGTCGTCACCCGCTTGCCGCGCACGAACGCGCGGTCGTCGAGGAAATCGACGAGGCTGAACAGGTCCGCGTCGGGAAAGCACGCGACGATCTGTTCGAGCACGCGCTCGGCGCCCGCATAGGTGACGAGCCAGTCGTGGACGATCGCCACGCGCAGCGCGCGCGCCGGCTGCCGCGCGCCGGCGCGCTCGGCCGGCACCGCGCGGTGCAGCGCGGCGGCATCGCCCGCGTGGGCCACGGCGGCATCGGCCGTGGCGAGATTCAGGACGGCGTGTTCCGCCAGATCGCGATTCATATGGTTTTCCTCGCATTGAGACGGACAAACAGGTCGCGCACGAGCGCGCGCAGCCCCGGGGTCATCGTGAGCGACCACGCGACGTTCAGCACCAGCACGACCGCGCACATGCCGATCGACTCGCCGAGCCCCGACCACGCCTGCGCCAGAAACAGGCTGGCGAGCAGGAAGGCGAGATGGGCCAGCATGTCGAGCACGATCGCGCGCATCCGGATCGCCGACAGGTACAGCAGCACGCCGTAATCGACGAGCGCGCGCGCCGCGACGACCACCGCCGCACCGATCAGCCCGAAGTGATGAATGCCGAGCCACAGGCCGCCGACGAAGAACGGCATCTCGACGAGCCCGGCGAATGCCGCGCGGGCCGGGTTGACCTGCGACTGGATCAGGATGCGCGTGACGCTCGCCTGACCGACGAGCCAGACGCTGATCACCAGCACGCGGCCCACCGGCGCCGAATGCGCGGCGAGATCGGCGCCCACCCACAGCGTGAGGAACGGCGCGAGCGCGAAGATCGCGACGATGCCGACCGGCGTGAACACGCCGTTCAGGAATTCGAGCGACTGGCGTGCGAGCGTGTCGGCATGGTCGCGGCCGACTGCCGACAGGCGCGGGAACAGCGTGCGCACCAGCGCGTTCGGCAGCATGTTCAGGCGCGTAACGAGGTTCTGCGGCACCGTGTAGTAGGTGACGAACTTCGCGCCCATGCCGGCGCCGAGCATCACGCGATCGAGCGTGTCGGCGATCATGCTCGTCATGCTCGCGATCAGCATCCAGCCGCCGAAGTTGAACAGCCCTTTCGCGGTGCCCCACTGCGGCGGGTCGATGCGCCGGATCCCGAGCACCTTGATGCTCGCGTGACCGAGCATCGCCGCGGCGATCAGCCGCGCGACGACGGCCGCGGCGAGCACCGTCTGCAGGTTCGGCGCGATCCACCACGCGGCGCCGAGCGGCAGCAGCTGGAACAGGAACGTGCCGATCGTCTGGTTCGTGTTGAACACGCCGAACCGTTCGGCGCCGTTGATCGCGCCGGCGAACACCCACGACACGTTCGCGAGCGGAATCGCGAGCGCGAGCCACGGCAGCGCCAGATACACCTCGTGCTGCATCGCGGCCGACACCTTCGTGAAATACGCGGTGTAGACGAACGCGCCGAAGTAGATCAGCAGCCCGCCCGCGATGCCGGTGCCGAGATTCAGCCAGAACGCGCTCCAGAACACCCGCGCGCTTTCGTCGGCGTTGCCGCTCGCGAGCGCCTTCGAGATGTGGTTCTGTGCGGCCATGCTCATCCCGAGATCGAGGATCCCGAAATAGCCGATCAGCGTCCACACGAGGCTGACGACGCCGTAGCGTTCGACGCCGAGCGCATGGATATAGGCGGGCACCGTCACCAGCGACACGAAGGTCGGCAGGATCAGCCCGATGAAGTTGATCGAAACGTTCTTGAGTATGCCTTTGTCCATGCTTGTGCCTTGTGTGACGGCGACGACGTCGTGGGCGGCGCGCCGCCCGTCACGGTTTCCAGCGATACATCAGCACCTTGCCGCGCGCGTCTTCCTCGACGAACACCAGGTACTCGCCGTTCTCGCGCCGGAATGCGCTGATGCCGAACGGCACGTCGACCCAGCCGGACGCCTTGCCGACCTCCGCGCCCGGGCTCATCACGCCCACTTCCTTGCCGGTGTCCTTGTCGTACACGTGGATCTTGCCGACCGGCTCCACGGTGAAGATGTAGCGGCCCTCGACCGTGATCCCGATCAGGTCGAAGATCGGCTTCGCATCGAGCTTCCACGGCAACGCCACCTGGTAGCGCACGACCGGCGAGCCCGTCGACCACTTGTCGAAGCGGATCAGCACGCGCCCCACTTCCTTGTTGATGCCCGGCTGCGGCGGCGCGTCGGCCGTGTAGCCGGTCGCGTACAGCGTGTCGGTCTGCGGCTCGTAGATCGCACGGCGCAGCTGCGTGAACGGCTGCGGCATCGGGTAGGTCGTGACCTTGTCGTACGAATAGATCGGGTTGCCGGCCTTGTCGACACCGCCGTACTGGAAGCGGTGGATGCCGCGCACGTCGCTCGTGCGCCAGATGTCGCCCTTCGTGTCGACCCACCAGCCCCAGCCGCCCGCCTTCGCCTTGCCGGTCGTGTTGATCTCGAACTCGTCGGCGTCGATCCGGCCGTTGCCGTTCGCGTCGCGCCACAGCCAGTCGCCGCCCGGCGGTTTGTTCGGCACCTTGTCGACCGGCCGCGCGCGGCCCGCGATCAGGCCGGACGGAATCGCCACCTCGCCGTCGCGCTTCGCGTCGAAGCGGTAGATCTTCAGGTGATCGGCGTACATGTCGGTCAGGTACAGGAACGTACGGCCGTCGACGCGCCGCGCGATCGGCATGCCCGGATACTGGTCCGTGTGGAACACCGGATCGTCCGGATACTTGAAGCGGTTCGACAGGAAGCCGACGTATTTCCAGTCCTGGCCCGGCGGCTTCGACAGGTCGAGCTCGAAGCGCTTGTTGCCCGTGTACACGCTGTTCGGCCGCGCGGGGTCGAGCCATGCGCCATCGACGAACAGCAGCCCCTGCACCTGCCAGCGCAGCTTGCCGTCCGGCGTATAGCTTTCCAGCACCGCGCCGAGCCCCGCGCCGATCGTGTCGTGGCGCGGCCCGATCCCGTTCATCGACACATAGATGTTGCCGGCACGGTCGACGCCGACGCCCGTCAGCCCGTTGAAGCGCTGCGGTCCGGGCCGGCCCGGCACCGGGCCCGCGAAGATGCCGCCGCGCTCGCCGAGCGTGCCCGACTGCGCATAGCCCTTGCCGCCTTTCGAGAAGATCAGGATCTGCTGGCGCGGCCCGTTGTCCGCGACCAGCACGCGCCCTTTCGCATCGACCGCGACGTCCACCGCGTCGGTGCCTTCCGGCAACGCCGGCGCGTCGTCGAGCTTGCTGCCGTCGGCCCGCACGTGCACCAGATGCGCCGGCCCGCCCAGCGTATCGGTCAGCAGCCACAGCGTGCCGTCGCCCGCGAGCGCGATGCGGCCCGGCTCGTGCGCGCTCCACGTGCCCTTCCGCTGCATCGTCTCCGCGTCATACACCTCCACCGCGTCGCGCGACGGATTGGTGGCGAACAATGTCTTGTCGTCGGCCGCGAGGCCGCCCGCTTCCGCCTTCGCGTCGCCCACTTCCGAGCGCGCGGGCGCCGGCACCTCGTTCATCACCATGAAGCTCGCAGCCATCCGCGCGCGGCCGGCGTCGGCACGCCCGCCCGGCGCGACTTGCGGCGACGCGCGAAACGGTGCCGGCTGCTTCATGTCGCCGATCGCGCGCCGCGAGATGCCGAACCATTGCTTGCCCTTGTCCGGCCAGATGCCGGGCGACTGCAGATGGCCGCGCTCATTGCCGACGCCGATCGCGACGTACGCATATTTGCTGTTGACGGCGATCGCGTTGCCGCCGAGATTGCCCCAGCCGTGCGTGCCGCCGGCGAAGCCGAGCATCTTCCCGTCCTGATAGACGCTCGCCTCGGCACCGCTCTCGTCCCACGGCGCATTCGTATACACCTTGCCCTCGGGCGTCACCGCGATCGCGCGGATGTCGATCTGCGTCCATGCGCCGTCGCCATAGCCGAACGTGTTGCCGATCCACGACGTCGTCGCGGGCAACACCGTTTCGGCCGGCACGGCGCTCGTCAGCAGTGCCGCGCATACCGTCATGCCAACCAGAATCAGACGTCGCAATGCGCTTCTCCAGACTCGATACGACAGCGACCGGCGCCGCCACGGATCGCCCGCAGCCGCGCCCTGTCGCTAAATGGGTTTCAAACGTCGCGATGCAGGTTACAAGCAAAAATAATCACAAGAAATTTGGAAATATTTGGGGATGTTTCTGCCTGAAATATCGAACCGGAACAGCGTGTAAATGGCGTCCGAAAACGGCAATAACGACCGCCCTTCGGCCGCCGCCGTGTAGAAAATTCCGCTCTGCGCCGCCTGTCGCGCCCGCCCGGCCGCCAACCTTTCATCTCGCGATCGTAATAACCGGCATTTGGATGTTGATCGGCAGATAAATGTCGCGCGTTTTTTTACCGATTTCTTTTCCCTAGAATCGATTTCGATTTCATATTCCATTTAAAGGCATGCAATACGTACACGCATCGGATGCGGGTCGTGAAGGAGCCGCGCGATGACGGCCCTGTCGCGCACCGCCGACCTCGCCCCGCCGCAACACGGCCGCATCGTCCAGCTCGACGGGCTGCGCGCGATCGCGGTCGGCGCCGTGTTCCTGCAGCACGCGCTGAAGGCGCCGCTGTGGATGGGCGTCGATCTGTTCTTCGTGCTGAGCGGCCTGCTGATCACCGGCATCCTGCTCGATCGCAAGGCGCGCGGGCAGTCGTACTTCAGCCACTTCTATGCACGCCGCGTGCGCCGCATCCTGCCGCCGTACGTGCTGCTGCTGGCGGTGTCGACGCTGCTGTTCGGCGCGAGCTGGCTGCCGCATTGGCCGTGGTTCGCGTTCTTCTCGACCAATATCGGGCTGTCGCTCGGCAGCATCGGCCATGACAGCCTGAACGTGCTGTGGTCGCTCGCGGTCGAGGAGCAGTTCTACATCTTCTGGCCGTTCGTCGTGCTCTGGTGCTCGGAGCGCGCGCTGCTGTGGGTCGCCGCCGCGCTGATCGTCGCGGCGCCGGTGCTGCGCGCGATCGCGACGCCGTGGTTCGATTCGTTCTGGCCGATCTACTACCTGACGCCGTTCCGGATGGACCTGCTCGCGGCCGGCGCATTGCTCGCGATCGTGCTGCGCCGCGACCGGCGCGCGCTGGAGCCGTTCTATCCGCTCGCGATCGTCGGCGCGCTCGTATCGCTAGCGATTCTCGGCTGGCTGCACCTGTCGTTCCCGCGCTTTCGCGCCGCGAACACGCCGATGTCGAATGCGGCGCTCTACAGCATCTCGCTGCTGCTGTGCACGTCGATCGTCGTGATCGCGCTGCGCGGCCGCGGCCTCGTGCAGCGCGTGCTGACGAACCCGTTGCTCGTCTACGTCGGCACCGTCAGCTACACCGTCTACCTGATCCACCTTAGCGTGCTGTATGCGCTGTGGCCGCTGCACCTGAACCGCTTCGTCACGGCCGCGCTCGCGCTCGCGATCAGCCTCGCTTACGCAACCCTGAGCTGGTACGGCTTCGAACGGCGCCTGACGCGCGGGCCTGCGCGCCGTACGTTGCCGGCTGCCGCCGGCACGACCGCCTGAATTTCATCATCCATCGCTTCTACCAGGACAACGCCATGAGCCAAACTCGTAAAAAGGCCATCATCACCGGAATTTCGGGGCAAGACGGTGCGTACCTGACCAAACTGCTGCTCGACAAGGGCTACGAAGTCACCGGCACCTATCGCCGCACCAGCTCGGTGAATTTCTGGCGCATCGCCGAGCTTGGCGTCGACACGCATCCGAATCTGACGCTCGTCGAACACGACCTGACCGACGCCGGTTCGAGCCTGCGCCTGCTCGAACGCACGCAGCCGGACGAGCTCTACAACCTCGCCGCGCAAAGCTTCGTCGGCGTGTCGTTCGACCAGCCGGCGACGACCGCCGAAGTGACCGGCATCGGCCCGCTGAACCTGCTCGAGGCGATTCGCGTCGTGAGCCCGAAGACGCGCTTCTACCAGGCGTCGACGTCCGAGATGTTCGGCAAGGTGCAGGCCATTCCGCAAACGGAAACCACGGCGTTCTATCCGCGCAGCCCGTACGGCGTCGCGAAACTGTACGCGCACTGGATGACCGTGAACTACCGCGAGTCGTACGGCCTGTTCGGCAGCAGCGGGATCCTGTTCAACCACGAATCGCCGCTGCGCGGCCGGGAATTCGTCACGCGCAAGATCACCGACACGATCGCGAAGATCAAGCTGGGCAAGGCGAGCCGCCTCGAACTGGGCAATCTCGACGCGAAGCGAGACTGGGGCTTCGCGCTCGAATACGTCGAAGGCATGTGGCGGATGCTGCAGGCCGACGAGCCCGACACCTACGTGCTGGCGACCAACCGGACCGAAACCGTGCGCGACTTCGTGCGGATGGCGTTCGCGGCGGCCGGCTACCAGATCGAATGGACCGGCAAGGGCGAGCAGGAGCGCGGCCTCGACGCATCGACCGGCAACGTGCTCGTCGAAGTGAACCCGAAGTTCTACCGCCCGGCCGAAGTCGATCTGCTGATCGGCTGCGCGGACAAGGCGAAAAGCAAACTCGGCTGGGCACCCAGGACGACGCTCGAACAACTTTGCCAGATGATGGTCGAAGCGGATTTGACGCGGAACCAACACCATGACACGTTCTGAAACCGGGCGTCCGTCGCGCCGTGCGTTCGTCACGGGCCTGACGGGCTTCACCGGTCGCTACATGGCCGAACGCCTGCAGGCGGCCGGCTATGACGTCTGGGGCACGGTCGCGCCCGGCGCGCCCCGCCCCGCCGATCCGGCGTTCGCACACTGCACGCTGGTGCCCGTCGACCTGCTCGACGCCGATGCAATGCGCGCGGCTGCGGCCGACGCGCGACCCGACGCGGTCGTGCATCTCGCCGCGCGCGCGCATGTCGCCCAGGACGAGCCGTCGCAGACCTACGCGGTCAACATCGTCGGCACGCGCAATCTGCTGGCGGCGCTCGCCGGCCTCGACCGCCGCCCGTCGGCCGTGCTGCTGGCAAGCAGCGCGAACATCTACGGCAACTCGACGGCCGGCGTGCTCGACGAAACCGTCGCGCCCGCCCCGGCGAACGACTACGCGGTCAGCAAGCTCGCGATGGAATATGCGGCGAAGCTATGGGCCGACCGGCTGCCGATCGTGATCGCGCGGCCGTTCAACTACACGGGCGTCGGCCAGAGCGATGCGTATCTGCTGCCGAAGCTCGTCGCGCACTATGCGTCCAACGCACCGCGGATCTCGCTCGGCAACCTCGACGTGAGCCGCGATTTCTCCGACGTGCGCGACGTGACGGCCGCCTATCTGAAGCTGGTCCAAGCCGCGCCGGCCGGCGAGACGTTCAACGTCTGCTCGGAGCGCGCGTATTCGCTGAAGGAAGTGCTGGCGATGCTGTCGCGCATCGCCGGCTACGTGATCGACGTGACGATCGATCCGCGCTTCGTGCGGCACAATGAAGTGAAAAGCCTGAGCGGGTCGCGCGACAAGCTGCGGCGCGCGGTAGGCGAACTACCTGTCACGCCGCTCGACGAAACGCTGCGATGGATGGTGGACGCGATGCGTGCCGCACCGCACGGGCACGCCGCTGGCTGAACGAGAAAACACGCGCGCGACGGCATGCGCCGAAACGACAACGGGCCGCTCTTTCCCGAGCGGCCCGTTTCATCGATGCCGAACGAACCTCGGCCGTAGCGCTCAGCCGTCCAGACCGCGCGCCAGATCGTTGCGAATGTCGCCCGCGTGCTCGAGGCCGACCGCGAGGCGGATCAGCCCTTCGGTGATTCCCGCCGCCGCGCGCGCTTCCGGCGTGATGCGGCCGTGCGTCGTGGTGGCCGGATGCGTGATCGTCGTGCGCGTGTCGCCGAGGTTGCCGGTGATCGACACCAGCCTGGTGCCATCGATCACGCGCCATGCGTTCGCGCGCTGCTGCTCGGGCGTATCGCCCTTCAGCTCGAACGACACGATCGCGCCGCCCGCCTTCTGCTGGCGCTTCGCGAGTTCATGCTGCGGATGCGATTCGAGCCCCGGATAGAACACCCGCGCCACCGCCGGATGCGAGTCGAGCCAGCGCGCGATCTCCAGCGCATTCGCCGATTGCTTCTCGACGCGCAGCGACAGCGTCTCCATTCCCTTCAGCAGCACCCACGCGTTGAACGCCGACAGCGTCGGACCGGCGCTGCGCACGAACGGGAACACCTTGCCCATGATGAATTCCTTCGAGCCGACCAGCGCGCCGCCGAGCACGCGGCCCTGCCCGTCGAGGAATTTCGTCGCCGAGTGCATCACGACGTCCGCGCCGAGCTTCAGCGGCTGCTGCAGCACCGGGCTGCAGAAACAGTTGTCGACGACGAACAATGCGTTCGCGGCCTTCGCGATCCTGCCGATCGCCTCGATGTCGGCGAGCTCGGTCAGCGGGTTCGACGGCGTCTCGAGGAAGAACATCTTCGTTTCCGGCCGCACGGCTTCCTGCCACGCGTTCAGGTCGGTCGGGTCGACGAAGGTGGTCGTAATCCCGAACTTGCTGAAGATCTGCGAGAACATCCCGAGCGTCGAGCCGAACAGGCTGCGCGAGCTGACGAGGTGGTCGCCCGCCTGCAGCGCGGACATCACGACCGACATGATCGCGGCCATGCCCGACGCCGTCGCGATGCACGCCTCGCCGCCCTCGAGCGCGGCGAGACGCTCCTGGAACATGGTGACGGTCGGATTCGTGAAGCGCGAGTACGTGAAATAGTCTTCCGAATTCGCGAAGCGCTCGGCCGCGTCGGCGGCGCTCGAGAAGCAGAAGCTCGACGTGAGGAACAGCGCTTCCGAATGTTCGTTGAAGTCGCTGCGCAGCGTGCCCGCGCGCACCGCAAGCGTGTCGAAGTTGAGGGAGTCGTCCATGTTCCGTTTTCCGTATTCGATGGCCGCGCCGACGGTCGTGCATATGGCGCGGACCCGGTCAAAACCCAGGCCAAAAACAAAAAGCCCGCTATGCGTCGGCATCAGCGGGCTTCGGTGCGGTACGACAGCGATCGACTCGGGCCGGCTGCCGCCGGCCTTCGCTTTAGCTGTTTTGGGAAGTGGCCCCGCGTCCGCAAGCTGATATCAAATCGACGCAAGGCCACATCCTATCACGCCTCGATAAAAGCGTGCGCCGGCGTTACTCGACCGACAGTTGCAGGTTCATCTGCGAACGCTCGGTGTCGCCGGCCGTGTCGCGATCGGCCTGCGACGCCGGCGTGAGGCGCGCGCGCTCGATCGCATCGAGATACTCGGGCGTCACGTCGCCGGTGATGTAGTTGCCGTCGAAGCACGACGCCTCGAAGCGCTCCAGCTTCGGGTTGATGTCGCGCACCGCGCGGCGCAGGTCGTCGACGTCCTGGTAGATCAGGTGGTCGGCGCCGATGATCTTCGCGACTTCCTCGTCGGTACGGCCGTGCGCGACGAGCTCGCCACGCGTCGGCATGTCGATGCCGTACACGTTCGGGAACTTCACGGGCGGCGCCGCCGACGCGAAGATCACCGACTTTGCGCCCGCATCGCGCGCCATCTGCACGATTTCGTGCGAGGTCGTGCCGCGCACGATCGAATCGTCGACGATCAGCACGTGCTTGTCCTTGAACTCGATGCTCATCGCGTTGAGCTTCTGGCGCACCGACTTCTTGCGCACGGCCTGGCCCGGCATGATGAAGGTGCGGCCGACGTAGCGGTTCTTGAAGAAGCCTTCGCGATACTCGACGCCAAGCTTCGCGGCGACCTGCATCGCAGCCGGACGCGACGAATCGGGAATCGGCATCACGACGTCGATCGGCACGTTCGGCAGCTCGCGCTTGATCTTCTCGGCGAGATAGTCGCCCATGCGCAGGCGCACGTTGTAGACCGGCACGCCGTCGAGGCACGAGTCCGGACGGGCGAGATACACGTATTCGAACATGCACGGATTCAGCGTCGGGTTCTCCGCGCACTGCTGGCTGTGGAAGTTGCCGGCCTTGTCGATGAAGATCGCTTCGCCCGGCTCCAGGTCGCGCACGAATTCGAAACCGATGCCTTCGACCGCCACCGATTCCGACGCAACCATCCATTCGGTGCCGTGTTCGGTCTCGAGCTTGCCGATGCACAGCGGACGGATGCCGAACGGGTCGCGGAACGCGAGCAGGCCGTAGCCGGCGATCAGCGACACGATCGCGTACGAACCCTGCAGGCGGCGATGCACGCCCGACACCGCCTTGAACACCGACGCCGGATCGAGCTCGAGGCCCGTGGTCGACAGTTGCAGCTCGTGCGCGAACACGTTGAGCAGCACTTCGCTGTCGGAATTGGTGTTGATGTGCCGGCGGTCGATCCGGAACATCTCGTCCTTCAGTTGCTGCCAGTTCGTCAGGTTGCCGTTGTGCGCGAGGATGATCCCGAACGGCGCGTTCACGTAGAACGGTTGCGCCTCGGCCTCGCTCGACGCCGAGCCGGCCGTCGGGTAGCGCACCTGGCCGATGCCGTAGGTGCCGGGCAGGCTGCGCATGTTGCGCGTGCGGAACACGTCGCGCACCATGCCGTTCGCCTTGTACATGTGGAAATTGCTGCCGTCCGCCGTCGCAATGCCCGCTGCATCCTGACCGCGATGCTGCAGCAGCAGCAGGCTGTCATAGATCAGCTGATTGACCGGGGATTGGGAGATAACACCTACGATGCCGCACATGGCATGTCCTTCAAGATGACAAAATCGGTTCCGTCTTGCCCGGCCGCGTCGTCACACGCGTACGTACTGGGCCATGCCGTCGGGCAGGAGTTGCTTCAGCTCGTGCACGCCCTGTTCGGCAAAAGGACGCAATAGCGCATTGCGCCAGAAATCCTGTTTGGGCAGTTCGGTCAGCCCGGCCGCCGCGACCAGCAGCACCACCAGCACGCAGCCGCGCACCAGCCCGAACATCATGCCCAGCGAGCGGTCGACGCCGCCCAGGCCACTCGCCTGCGCGATCCGCGACAGCAGCGCGTTCGCCACGCCGGCGACCAGCACGACGCCGATCACGAGCAACGCGAAGGCGATCACCCACTGCGTCAGCGCGCCGCCCGGCCAGTTCGCCGGGATATACGGCACGACCAGCCCGACGTAGCGGCTCGCGATCACGATCGCCGCGATCCAGCCGATCAGCCCGAAAATCTCGGACACGAAGCCGCGCCACGCGCCGCGCAGCGCCGACAACACGATCACCGCCAATACAGCGTAGTCGAAAGCCGTCAGCATCGTGGCATTACTGCGTCAGACCGGCTTCGCGGACCTTCGCGATCGCGGCGGAGGCCGCCGAGCGATCCGCGAACGGGCCGGCACGCAACAGTGTAGCCGTGCTGCCGTCTGCCTGCTTGCGATGCTCGACATATGCGGGCACACCCGCCGATTTCAATTTGGCCGCCCACGAACGGGCCGTCGCGTCATCCTTGAACGAACCGAGCTGCACCGCGAAGCGCGCACCGGCCGGCGATGCCGGCGACGACGCGTCGCCACTGTCCGGGCTCGCCGCGTCGGTATTCGCGACGGTTGCGGGCGCAGGCTTCGGCGTGGCCGGTTTCGCCGCGGGAGCAGCCGGCTTCGGCGCGGGCTTCGGCGGCGTCACGCTCGCGGTGGTGGTCGTATCGGGTTTCGCGACCGGCTTGGCGGCATCCTTCGGCGCGGGTGCCGGTGCGGCCGCAACGGCCGTGTCGGAGGCCGGCGGTTCGTCGTGCGCGACGCCCGCCTGCACGTCGGACACATCGTCGTCGCGCGGCGCGACCGCCTGGTGCGCGGGCCGGTTCGGGATGTCGATCGCGATGTCGTCGGTGACCGGCTTCGGATGCGAATCGAGCACCATCGGCAGTACGATCACCGCGGCCACGACGAGCGCGATCGCGCCGACGAGGCGACGGCGCGCACGTTGCTTTTCTGGAAGGGTCGGATCGAGGAGCAGTGCGTCCGATTCCGGACGCTCGGTGCGGCGCGAGCGTCGCTCGACGCGTTCAGTGCGCTCCGTGCGCACGTTCCGGGAGGCCCCGGTACGACCGCCGCGCCGCGGGGGCGCGTCGTCGTCTTTTTTGCCGAACGAGAAAATTCCCATGAATGGCTGAGTCCGAAACTGCCCGTCAGTCAGTGTTGCTGCGATTTACGGTAGGCCAGCACGCCGGCAACCGTATGGAAACTGCCGAAAACCACGATTCTATCATTCTCGGATGCTCTTTTTAGTGCATCGCGAAACGCTTCCGCGGGCGACGCGTAACGCGTCACGCTCGAATCGGGCCCCTCCTCCACGCCGGCCTTGCGCAGCGCGGCTTCGAGCTGCTCCGCGGAGGCCGCGCGCGGCAGCGGCAGATCGGTCACGCACCAGTGGTCGATCTCGCCCTTCAGATGCTGCAGCACGCCGTCGATGTCCTTGTCGTGCATCGCGCCGAACACCGCGTACGTGTACGGGAAGAAGCCCATGTTGCCCAGGTTCTGCTCGAGCACGGCCGACGCATGCGGATTGTGCGCGACGTCGAGCACGATCGCCGGTTTGCCGGGCAGCACCTGGAAGCGCCCCGGCAGCTCGACGTTCGCCAGCCCGAGCCGGATGTCCTGCGCGGACACCGGCAGCACCGGGCGCAGCGCCTCGAGCGCGGCGAGCGCGGCCGACGCGTTGATCAGCTGATTCGCGCCGCGCAGCGCCGGATACGCGAGCGCCGGATAGCGCTTCTCCCGGCCGAGGTAGCTCCATTGCTGACGCTCGGCGCCCGCCTGCGCCTCGTAGCGGAAATCGCGGCCGACCAGCCACAGATCGGCGCCGATCGCTTCGGCGTGGTCGATCAGCGTCTGCGGCGCGGCCGGATCGCCGCAGATCGCCGGCTTGCCCGCGCGGAAGATCCCGGCCTTCTCGAACGCGATCTTCTCGCGCGTGTCGCCGAGGTATTCGGTGTGGTCGATGTCGATGCTCGTGACGATCGCGCAATCGGTATCGATGATGTTGACCGCATCGAGCCGGCCGCCGAGGCCGACTTCGAGAATCACCGCGTCGAGCCCGCGCGACGCGAACAGATTGAGGATCGCGAGCGTCGTGAATTCGAAATACGTGAGCGACACGGGCTCGGCCAGCGACGTGCGCGCGGCTTCGACGGCCTCGAAGTGCGGCAGCAGTTCGTCGTCGGTCACGTTCTGCCCGTTCACGCGTGCGCGCTCGTTGAATTCGAGCAGGTGCGGCGACGTGTGGCAACCGACCTTGTAGCCCGCGCGCACGAGAATCGTCTCGAGGAATGCGCAAGTCGAGCCCTTGCCGTTCGTGCCGCCGACGGTGATCACGGGGCACGCGAATTCGAGCTGCAGCGCCGCCTTGACCTGCCCGATGCGGGTGAGGCCCATGTCGATGCCGACCGGGTGCGCGCGCTCGAGATGCGAAAGCCACGCGTCGAGAGTGGGAAAAGTGCTCATCGGATCAAATCTGAATCGGTACGGCCACACTACGCCAAAAAACGAAGCGCGCCGCCCGACGCTGAAGCCGGGCGACGCGCGCGGTTCACAGCCCCTGCGCTCAGGCCAGCGCGTCGGCCGGCTGACGCTGCAGCAGTGCGAGCAGCTGCGCGATCTCGTCGCGCATCTTGCGGCGGTCGACGATCATGTCGATCGCGCCCGTCTTCAGCAGGAATTCGGCGCGCTGGAAGCCTTCCGGCAGCTTCTCGCGAACCGTCTGCTCGATCACGCGCGGGCCCGCGAAGCCGATCAGCGCCTTCGGCTCGGCGATCACGACGTCGCCGAGGAACGCGAAGCTTGCCGACACGCCGCCCATCGTCGGATCGGTCAGCACCGAGATGAACGGCAGCTTCGCTTCGGCGAGCTTCGTCAGCATCGCGGTGGTCTTGGCCATCTGCATCAGCGACAGCAGGCTTTCCTGCATCCGTGCGCCGCCCGATGCGGTGAAGCAGATGAACGGCACGTGCTGTTCCAGCGCGTTCTGCGCGCCGCGCGCGAAGCGCTCGCCGACGACCGAACCCATCGAGCCGCCCATGAACGAAAACTCGAAGCAGGCAGCCACGACCGGCAGCGTGTGGATCGCTCCACCCATCACGACCATCGCGTCGGTCTCGCCGGTTTCGTCCATCGCTTCCTTCAGACGATCGGGGTACTTGCGGCTGTCCTTGAACTTCAGCGAGTCGACCGGCACGACTTCCTGGCCGATCTCGTAGCGGCCTTCCGGATCGAGCAGCCCGTCGAGACGCTCGCGCGCGCCGATGCGCATGTGGTGATCGCACTTCGGGCACACGTGCAGGTTCGCGTCCACGTCGTTGCGATAGAGAACGGCCTCGCAGGACGGGCACTTGACCCACAGGCCTTCCGGAATGCCCTTGCGGCTTTTCGGGTCGGTCTGCTTGATCTTCGGCGGCAACAGTTTGTCGAGCCAGCTCATCGTATGGTTTCCTGTTCCGTGGCGGGGCGGGCCGATCGGCTCGTTCCCGCTTCCTGTGTTGTGTTTATCACGCTGCCTTGGCGGCGCCGTCCAGCGCGGCGCGCAGCTCGGCGATGAACGCCTTCAGCGCGGCGGCGGCGCCTTCCGGCGCGGCGCTCTCGAGCAGCTGCACCAGGCGGCTGCCGATCACGACGGCGTCCGACACTTCGGCCACCGCGCGCGCCGTTTCGGCGTCGCGGATACCGAAGCCGACGCCCACCGGAACCGGCACGCGCGACTTGATGGCCGGGATTTTACCTGCAATGCTCGAAACATCCAGATTTCCGGCGCCGGTCACGCCCTTGAGCGACACGTAATACACGTAGCCGCTCGCGATCTTGCCGACGTCGGCGATGCGCTCGTCGGTCGACGTGGGCGCGAGCAGGAAGATCGGATCGATCTGCGCGGCCCGCATCTTTTCCGCGAACACGCCCGCCTCTTCAGGCGGATAGTCGACCACCAGCACGCCGTCGACGCCGGCCGCATGCGCTTGCGCCGCGAACGCATCGACGCCCATCCGTTCGATCGGGTTCGCATAGCCCATCAGCACGACGGGGGTTTTGGTGTCGGTTTCGCGAAAACGCTTCACGTCGGCGAGCACGCTCGTGAGCGTGACGCCGCGCGCGAGCGCGCGTTCCGACGAGCGCTGGATCACGGGGCCGTCGGCCATCGGGTCCGAGAACGGCACGCCGAGTTCGATCACGTCCGCGCCGCCTGCGGCGAGCGCGTGCATGAATTCGACGGTTTTCGCGGGATCGGGGTCGCCGGCCGTGATGAACGGGATCAGGCCCTTACGGCCTTGTTCGGCGAGCGCGGCAAAGGTCTGCTGAATACGGGACATGGCAATTTTCCTTGATGCGTTTCGGCGACGCGGCGGCGCGATTCACGCGCACGCCGGCGCGGCGAGCGCGCTCACGCGCTCGTGCGCGATCGCACAATAGCTTTCGTTGATCTCGTAGCCGACGAAGTCGCGCCCCTGCCGTGCGCAGGCCACCGCGGTCGTGCCGCTGCCCATGAACGGATCGAGCACGCGGCCGCCCGGCGGGCAGCTTGCGAGCACCATCCGCTCGATGATTTCCAGCGGCTTCTGGGTCGGATGATCGACGCGCTCCGCGTGCTGCCGGTGCAGGCGCGAGACCGACCAGACGTCCTTCGGGTTGTAGCCCATCTCCAGCCACTTGCTGCCTTCGAACAGCTTGCGCGAGCGGGCCTTCTTCGTGTCGGCGTCGTACGGGATGCGGACCGGATCGAGATCGAAGTAATACGCTTTGGAAACCGCGAAAAAGCCGATGTTGTCGTGCACCGACGTGAAACGGCGCGTCGTGCCGCCCATGCTCGGCACGCGCCGGTCCCAGATGATCTCGTTGACCATCGTGAGCTGCGTCTTCAGGAAACTGAAGATTTCCGGCGCGTACTGCCACGTGCAGAAGATGTACATCGACCCGCTCGGCTTCAGCTTCGGAATCGCGAGCTCGAGCCACTCGCGCGTCCACGCGAGGAAATCGTCGCCCGAACGCTTGTCCGAGTCGTTGCCGTAGTCCTTGCCGAGCCCGTACGGCGGATCGGCGACGATCAGGTCGATCGACGCATCCGGCAGGTGCGCGGCATCGGTCAGGAAATCGCGGTTGTGCAGTTCGATACCGTGCGGCAGCACGCGCGGCACGGCAGCGGCGGGCTGGGCCGCCTCTGCCTCGCTCGCGGCGCCGCCGCCCGGCTCTTCGATCAGGTCACGCATCGGTCGGGGTCAGAGCTCGATGCCCGATCGCTCGGCGACCGTGTGCATGTCCTTGTCGCCGCGGCCCGACAGGTTGACGAGCAGGATCTTGTCCTTCGGCAACGTCGGCGCGAGCTTCACGCCATACGCGATCGCGTGGCTCGACTCGAGCGCGGGGATGATCCCCTCGATCCGGCAGCAGTCGTGGAATGCCTTCAGCGCCTCGTCGTCGGTGATCGGCACGTACTGCGCGCGGCCGCTGTCCTTCAGCCATGCGTGTTCGGGGCCGACGCCCGGATAGTCGAGGCCCGCCGACACCGAATGCGTCTCGATGATCTGGCCGTTGTCGTCCTGCAGCAGATACGTGCGGTTGCCGTGCAGCACGCCAGGGCTGCCGGCGATCAGCGATGCCGCGTGATGACCCGTGTCGATGCCGTCGCCGGCCGCTTCGACGCCGATCAGCTGCACCGATCGATCGTCGATGTACGGATAGAAGATGCCCATCGCGTTCGACCCGCCGCCGACGCAGGCGATCACCGCGTCCGGCTGCCGGCCCGCGAGCTCGGGCATCTGCACCTTGCACTCGTCGCCGATCACGCGCTGGAAGTCGCGCACCATCATCGGGTACGGGTGCGGGCCCGCGACCGTGCCGATGATGTAGAACGTGCTTTCGATGTTCGTGACCCAGTCGCGCATTGCTTCGTTCAGCGCGTCCTTCAGCGTGCGCGAACCCGATTCGACCGGCACGACCGTCGCTCCAAGCAGCTTCATCCGGTAGACGTTCGCGGCCTGCCGGCGCACGTCCTCCGCGCCCATGTAGACCACGCACTCCATCCCGAAGCGCGCGCAGATCGTCGCGGTCGCGACGCCGTGCTGGCCGGCGCCGGTTTCCGCGATCACGCGCTTCTTGCCCATGCGCTTCGCGAGCAGCGCCTGGCCGATCACGTTGTTGATCTTGTGCGCACCGGTGTGGTTCAGGTCTTCGCGCTTCAGGTAGATCTGCGCGCCGCCGAGCATCTCGCTCCAGCGCTGCGCGTGATAGATCGGCGACGGACGGCCGACGAAATACTTCAGCTCGCGCTCGAATTCGGCGACGAAGTCGGAATCGTTCTGGAACTTTTCATACGCCGCGCGCAGTTCGTCCAGCGCGTGAATCAGCGTCTCGGCGACGAACACGCCGCCATACGGGCCGAAATGGCCGCGATCATCGGGAAGGTTGTACATGGTGTCTCTCTCGATCGGTCGGTGCGCCCCGCTTGTCGGGCCGCACCGGCTTGCCTCATCCGGCGTCCGCTTCGCGCACCGCGCGTACGAACGCCGCCATCCGGGCGTGATCCTTCACGCCCTTCGCGCCCTCCACTTCGATGCCACTCGAGACATCGACAGCGAACGGACGCAACTGGCGGATCGCATCACCGACGTTTTGCGCGTTCAAGCCACCACTCAAAACGGCCCGACGCGCGAGCTCTGCGGGAATAAGAGACCAATCGAAGACCTTGCCGCTACCGCCGTAATCCGGCACCAGGGTGTCGAACAGGAGGCCGCGCGCTTTCGAATAATGAAGAGCCGATTCTACCAAATCGGACGGCTGCGTCGAGGGGCCGACGCGCACCGCGCGCAACCACGGCAGGCGCGCCGCGCGGCCGAGCGCATCGCACTGCTCCGGCGTCTCGTCGCCGTGGAACTGCAGCACCGTGAGCGGCACGTCGCGCACGATGGCCTCGATCTCGGCTTCGGTCGCATTCACGAACAGCCCGACCACGGACACGAACGGCGGCGCGAGACTCGCCAGCTCGGCCGCCTGCGCGATCGTCACGGCGCGCGGGCTCTTCGGGTAGAACACCAGGCCGATCGCATCGGCGCCGAGCGCCGCCGCGTGCAGCACGTCCTCGCGGCGCGACAGCCCGCACAGCTTGATGCGCGTGCGCGGCGGCAGGCCCGCCGCGGCGGAATTCGAAGAAGGCACGTCGTGATCCGTCATGATAGTGGGTCCAGATCGGCCCAGACGCTGCTCCACGGCACGCTGCCGAGCTGCGCGGGCGGGACGGCGAATTCCGCCGGGTAGCCGACGTGGGCAAGGTACAGCCCGTCGGCCATGAACGTGGGCGCCGCGAGGTTGCGGTCGCGCCCGGCCAGCACGTCGGCGAGCCAGTCGGCCGGGTAGCGGCCGCGTCCGACCGCGACGAGGCAGCCCATCAGGTTGCGTACCATGTGATGCAGGAACGCGTTCGCGCGGAAGCGGAAATGGATGAAATGCCCCGCGCGTCGCACGTCGATCTGATACAGGTGTTTGACCGGCGTCTTCGACTGGCATTCCGACGACCGAAACGACGAAAAGTCGTGCTCGCCGATCAGGTGCGCGGCGGCGGCGCGCATCGCGTCGTCGTCGAGCGGCGTGTGGATCCAGCCCGCACGGCCGGCCAGCATCGGCGAGCGCACGGGGTGCACGTACAGCGCGTAGTAGTAAGTGCGCTCGAACGCCGAGAAACGCGCGTGGAACGTGTCCGGCATCGGCTTCGCCCATTGCACCGACACGGTCGGCGGCAGGAACGCGTTGGTGCCGCGCACCCACGAGAACGCTTCGCGCTCGAGGTCGGTGTCGAAATGCACGACTTGCCCGAGCCCGTGCACGCCGGTGTCGGTCCGCCCCGCAACCGTCGTGTGCAGCGGCACCCGCGCGAACTCGGCCAGCGCGTGTTCGAGCCGGTCCTGCACGGTCTTGCCGTGCGGCTGCGCCTGCCAGCCGCAGAACGCCGCGCCGTCGTACTGGATGCCAAGCGCGATCCGCATCACGCCTCGTCCGCCAGTTTCGCGAGCAGTGCGCGTGCGTCGTCGTGCGTCGCGGCGTCGTTCGCGTCGACCACTTCCTGCAGCAGCGTCCGCGCGCCCGACAGGTCGCCCAGTTCGACGTATTCGGCCGCGAGGTCCAGCTTGTTGCGGGCGATGCGCGCGAGCTCGTCGGGGGTAAGCGCAGGCAGCGCAGCGCCCGGCGTGGACGGCAGGTCGAGATCGAAGTCGAGCTTCAGCGCGCCGAACTGCGCGCCGCCGAGCGGCGGCAGAGACGACGTCGCGGGCGGGTTGCCCGCGTGGCCGGCAGGCGTCGCCGCATCCGGATCCCAGTCGAACTCGTCTTCCTGGTCGGCCGGATGTTCCGGTACCGCTTCACCCGAACCCATTGCCGGGCGCTGGGTAGATTGACCGTTAGTTGCAATTTTATCGGCGTCGATCTGCGTCGCCCCCGCAGACGGTTCCTCCTCCGCCGCCGATGGTTCGCCTGCCGCCCGCGGCGGCAACGGCATGTCGAGACTATTGAGCGCGCTGATCGCGTTCTGCATCAGCGTCGCGTGCTGCGCTTCGGTCGTCGAAGGTGCAGCGGATGCGGCGGCCGGCTCGGCTGGCTCGTCGGCGGCAGCGGCTTTTTCGGCCGGTTCCGCGTCGTGCGACGCCGCGGTCGAAACCGGGGTCGCCGCGCTCGCGGCCGGCTCCGCAGCGTGCGCAGGCAGCGATTCAGGCGATTCGTCGCGCGGCGCCGTCAGGTCGGGCGCGGACGATGTGTCCGCGACGGGTGGCTCGACCGTCTCCGCCGCAGCGGCGGCCGCTGCGGCGAGATTCATGTCGGACGCCGCATCGCGTGCGACCGGCATCTCGGGCGTGATCGGCAGTTCGCGTTCGACGGACGGCGCGGCTTCCGCTTCTGCAACCGCAGCACCGCCTGCCGCGGCCGCAGTCGCAGCCGTCCCCGCATCGTCCGCGCGACGACCCTTGCGGCGCTTGCGCCACGCGAAGCCGGCCGCGAGCACGATCACGGCAGCGCCGGCCGCAGCGGCCGGGCGCCAGTCCATCTGCTCGGTACGACGTGCAGGCGTCGCGACGGGTGCGGCCGGTTGTACCGAAGCCGATGCCGGTTGCGGCGCACTGGCTGCCACACCCGACGCGACCTCGTCCGCCGTCGATGCAGCGGCCGACGCACCGGCGTCATTCGCGGCCGGACGCGGCGCGGCGGGTGCCGGAGCGGTCGCAGGCGCAACGCCGGTCGTCGTTGCCGGTTTGCCGATGCCGTGCTTCTGCAACTCCATCAGCACGCGATTCTTCAATGCCAGCAATTGCTGCAGGCTCGACGGCCGCGGCTGCGACGCACCGACGGCGGGCGCCGCGCCGGCCGGTTCATGCACGCCGAAGACCGGGCTGCCCGGCACCGACGGCCCCGCAGCCTCGCTCGCGGACGACGGCGCCGACTGGATCGCACCGGTCCATACGTGCGGGCCGCTTGCACCTGCGGTGGGCGCCGCCGGCTGCATGCCATCGACAACCGACGCGCCATGGGCGGCCGACGCACCGATCGAAGCCGACGCGCCGCTCGAAGCCGAAGCACCGCTCGAAGCCGACGCCCCCGCCGCCGCCGTCGCGGCGCTCGCCCCGCTCACCGGCGCTGCATGCACGACCGGCGCCATCGGCGCGGGCTGCATGGCCGAGCCGGCATGCGGCGCGGATGCGCCGTGCTGCACGCTCGCCGCCCCGCCCGATGCGGCGGGTGCGGAAGCGGCCGCCGTACCCGATGCAGCGGACGCGCCGGCCGGCGCCAGCGCCGCGCCGGTGGCGTCGAGCGGGGGCAAGGTCAACGTCGCGCCGACTTTCAGGCGGCTCGCGTCGCGCTTCATGAACGCCTGCGGATTGGCGTCGAACAGCGCACGGCCCGCGCGCGCGAGCACGGCCGGATCGTGCGATTGCGTGGCCGCTTTCGCGATGTCGTTCAGCGACTGGCCCGGCTGGACCGTCACGGTAAGTGGAGCGGCGCCGCCGGCGGCGGACGCCGGCAGCTCGCCGGTGCCGACCGCCCACGCCGTTGCGGCTGCGCCGAGCGCCAGGATCGCCAGCACGCCACGCACGGCGCGCGACAGACGGGACTGACGCGGAAACAAGGAAATTCGGGACATCGTTGGCTCTATCGCCGCGCGCGGGCGCGGCTCGGATTCACGGTTGGAAGCGTCAATAAAGTGGCTGCAGAAATGCAAAAGCGTCGCGCGGAACGCGACGCTTTCGGCGGGTCTGTGCGTCGTAACCGCGTAGTTTACTTCACACGATCGGGTTCCGGCCGAATTCGTCGCCCGTAGATGCAACGGCTGCCGGCGGGCGCTCGTGTCGCGCGGGTCCACCTGCGTCAGCCCATGCATCCGATCGATCGAAGCCAACCTGCGCGCGCAGTCGAAAACCATCTCGCAGCGGCATCGCCCCACCGTTCGAATGGCTGCTTTCTGGCACGTTCACCGCGTGTACGCCGCAAGATCGCGGCGACAGAAACGCCAACGTCCCCTCGGCAATCCGCCCCGGCCGCCATTAATGAATTGACAGCCGAAAATCAAAACAAATCGCGACCGGCGATCAAGCTCGCTCCAATTACATCCAGTTCTTCGATAAGAAGGCAATTTCCCGCTCTTATCGAAGAAATGAAAATCCACACTCCCGAAGCTCCACCCCACAAGGCTTTCAGCACCTTCCTCATGCTCCATCGTTCATATGAAAGCGACCACTTTCACACGAATTCAATTTCATTACACAAAATTACACAGATCGATTAATTACCGCCGATACGATCGCCCCTAAACAGGAATCGGCGCATTTCGGCCTCGCGCCTGCTCATGCCGGAAAGGCGGGAGCCCGCTCGGCCAGGCTGCTGCCGTGAAGTGCCGGAGGGCCATCGCGCAGTCGCACGACTGCATTCACTCACCAGCTCGTTACGGGGACCGAACATGGGCTATCAGCAGGGTTTGAGCGGGTTGGCCGGCGCGTCGAGCAAGCTCGACGTGATCGGCAACAACATCGCGAACGCAAACACGGTTGGCTTCAAACAGGGGCGCGCGAATTTCGCCGACATGTACGCGAATTCGGTCGCGACGTCGGTCAACACGCAGATCGGCATCGGCACGCGGCTCGCGTCGGTGCAGCAGAATTTCGGCCAGGGGACGATCGATTCGACGAAGTCGGCGCTCGACGTCGCGATCAACGGCAACGGCTTCTTCCAGATGTCGAGCAACGGCGCGATCACTTATTCGCGCGACGGCACGTTCCACCGCGACAAGAACGGTGCGATCGTCGACGCGCACGGCCGCAACCTGATGGGCTATGCGGCAGGCGCCGGCGGCGCGATCAACACAGCGCAAACGGTGCCGCTGCAAGCGCCGACCGGCAACCTCGCGCCGCGCGCGACGAACAGGATCACCGGCCAGTTCAACCTGAACGCGCAGGACAAGGTGCCGACCAGGACGCCGTTCAACGCGACCGACAACACGACGTACAACTACAACGCGTCGATCCAGGTCTACGACACGCTCGGCGGCTCGCAACAGGTCACGATGTACTTCGCGAAGCGCGCGGCCGGCACGTGGCAGGCCTACGCGGGCGTGCCGGGCCAGACGCCGACGAATCTCGGCACCGTCACGTTCGACGCATCGGGCCGGATCAGCTCGACGACGTCGGGCGCGAACGGCCAGCCGACGCCGAGCCTCGGCCAGTTCGCGTTCTCGATCCCGAACACGACGGGCGGCGCCAACCCGCAGAACCTGACGCTCGATCTGGGCGGCACGACGCAGTATGGCGGCAAGGACGGCGTGAACAATCTCGCGCAGGACGGCTTCGCGAGCGGCACGCTGACGACGTTCTCGATCGGCGCCCACGGCACGCTGACCGGCAACTACTCGAACGGCCAGAGCGCAGTGCTCGGCCTGATCGCGCTCGCGAACTTCAACAACCCGAACGGGCTCGTGAACATCGGCGGCAACCAGTATGCGGAAACCGCCGCGTCGGGCGTGCCGCAGATCTCCGCGCCGGGCAGCACGAACCACGGCACGCTGCAGGGCAGCGCGCTGGAAAACTCGAACGTCAACCTCACGAACGAGCTCGTAAACCTGATCACCGCGCAGCGCAATTATCAGGCGAATGCGCAGACGATCAAGACCCAGCAGGCCGTCGATCAGACGCTGCTGAACCTGCGCTGAGTCTGCGCTGAACCGCGCATGAAAAACGCGCCGCGCCGGCCCTGAATCTCGAGGCCGACGCGGCGCGTCGTATCGTGCAGCCCGGCCCGCGGGCCGGACAGCGTGCGGGCTTACTTGTCGAGCAGGATGCGCAGCATGCGGCGCAGCGGCTCGGCCGCACCCCACAGCAGCTGATCGCCGACCGTGAACGCCGACAGGTATTCGCCGCCCATCGCGAGCTTGCGCAGGCGGCCGACCGGCACCGACAGCGTGCCGGTGATCTTCGCCGGCGACAGGTCGCGCATCGACGCTTCACGCTCGTTCGGCACGACCTTCACCCAGTCGTTCGCCGACGCGAGGATGCCGTTGATCTCGTCGAGCGGCACGTCCTTCTTGAGCTTGATCGTCAGCGCCTGCGAGTGGCAGCGCATCGCGCCGATCCGCACGCACAGGCCGTCGACCGGGATCGAACCCGGCTCGCCCATCGCCGGCTTGCCGAGGATCTTGTTGGTTTCCGCGCCGCCCTTCCACTCTTCCTTCGACATCCCGTTGCCGAGATCCTTGTCGATCCACGGAATCAGCGAACCGGCGAGCGGCACGCCGAAGTGGCTCGTCGGCATCGCATCGCTGTTCATCGCAGCCAGCACGCGGCGGTCGATGTCGAGAATCGCGGAAGCCGGATCGGCGAGCTGCTCCTGCACCGCGCCGTTCAGCGTGCCCATCTGCGACAGCAGCTCGCGCATGTTCTGCGCGCCCGCGCCCGACGCGGCCTGGTACGTCATCGCCGTCATCCAGTCGACGAGGTTCTCGCGGAACAGGCCGCCGAGCGCCATCAGCATCAGGCTGACCGTGCAGTTGCCGCCGATGAAGTTCTTCGTGCCCTTGACCAGCGCGTCCTTGATCACGTCGAGGTTGACCGGATCGAGAATGATGACCGCGTCGTCCTTCATCCGCAGCGACGATGCCGCGTCGATCCAGTAGCCGTTCCAGCCGGCCGCGCGCAGCTTCGGAAACACGTCGTTCGTATAGTCGCCGCCCTGGCACGTGATGATCACGTCGCACTTCTTCAGCTCGTCGACGTTGGTCGCGTCCTTGAGCGTGGTCTCGTTTTTCGCGAACGACGGCGCCTTGCCGCCCGTGTTGCTGGTGCTGAAGAACACCGGTTCGATCAGGTCGAAATCGCCCTCTTCCTGCATGCGCTGCATCAGGACGCTGCCGACCATGCCGCGCCAACCTACGAGACCTACGTTCATGACTAACCCTTTGCTTTGAATGGAGCTTCCCCGCCATTTCCGTCCCCGCGTGACCGCGCGGGGAAACAGGCGGGCACGACGGCGATCAGCGTTTAATGATCGTTTTCGTGGTAATGGTTTTCGTGATGACGATGGCGCGCGCACCCGCACGGGCAGTGTTGCCGTGGAGTTTCAGGACCGGGGAGATCAGGGAAATCAGCGCCATCGTTCGAGTCTACACAAAGCCGGTGGCCCGCACAACGGCCAACCGCGCGCGAACCGGCCGATTTTTACGGCCCGTTCGCGCCCTTTTCATCTTAATTGCCGGACTTCATTTCCGTCCGCTTACAGCGCGGCGACCACCGCGTCGCCCATCGCAGCCGTGCCGACCTGCTTGCAGCCCGGCGTCGCGATGTCGCCCGTACGGTAACCCTGTTCGAGCACCGTTTTCACCGCGCGTTCGATGCGATCGGCCTGCTCCGCGCGATTCAGCGAGTAGCGCAGCAGCATCGCGGCCGACAGGATCGTCGCGAGCGGGTTCGCGATGCCCTTGCCCGCGATGTCCGGCGCCGAACCGTGCGACGGCTCGTACAGGCCCTTGTTGTGCTTGTCGAGCGACGCCGACGGCAGCATGCCGATCGAGCCCGTCAGCATCGACGCCTCATCCGACAGGATGTCGCCGAACATGTTGCCGGTGACGATCACGTCGAACTGCTTCGGCGCCTTCGCGAGCTGCATCGCCGCGTTGTCGACGTACATGTGCGACAGCTCGACGTCCGCGTACTCCTTCGACACGTCGATCATGATGTCGCGCCAGAACTGCGACGTCTCCAGCACGTTCGACTTGTCGACCGACAGCAGCTTCTTCGCGCGTTTTTGCGCGGCCTGGAACGCGACGTGCGCGATGCGGCGCACTTCCGGCTCCGAATAGCGCATCGTGTCGAAGCCCTCGCGCTCGCCGGCGAACGGGCCGTCCGGCGCCGCACGCACGCCGCGCGGCTGGCCGAAGTAGATGTCGCCGTTCAGTTCGCGCACGATCAGGATGTCGAGGCCCGCGACGAGTTCGGGCTTCAGCGGCGACGCATCGACGAGCTGCGGATAGCAGATCGCCGGACGGAAGTTCGCGAACAGCTCGAGGTGCTTGCGCAGCCCGAGGATCGCCTGCTCGGGGCGCAGCGCGCGCTCCAGCGAGTCGTACTTCCAGTCGCCGACCGCGCCGAACAGGATCGCATCGGCCTGCTTCGCGAGCGCCAGCGTCGTGTCGGGCAGCGGATGGCCGCTCGCCTCGTAGCCCGCGCCGCCGACCGGCGCTTGTTCGAGTTCGAACTTCTCGTCGAGTGCGTTCAGCACCTTCACCGCTTCATTGACGATTTCCGGACCGATGCCGTCGCCCGGCAGCACTGCAATCTTCATGCGAAATTCCTGACTGGGTAGGGTATTGGGGAAGCAGGCAGGCGGGCGGGCGCACGCGCGGCGCGCCCGCAACGCGCGATCAGCCGACCAGCTTGGTGTTGAGCCACGGCTGCTTCACGAGCCGCTCCGCTTCGAACTGGCGGATCTTGTCCGCGTAGCGCAGCGTGAGGCCGATGTCGTCGAAGCCATTCAGCAGGCAGTACTTGCGGAATGCGGCGATCTCGAACGGATACTCGCGGCCGTCGGCGGCACGCACGACCTGCGCGTCGAGGTCGATCGTCAGTTGATAGCCGTTGAACGCGACCGTCTCGTTGAACAGGTGATCGACCTGCTGCTCGGTCAGCACGATCGGCAGCAGACCGTTCTTGTAGCAGTTGTTGAAGAAGATGTCCGCGAAGCTCGGCGCGATGATCGCGCGGAAGCCGTACTGCTGCAGCGCCCACGGCGCGTGCTCGCGCGAGCTGCCGCAGCCGAAGTTCTTGCGGGCGAGCAGCACCGATGCGCCCTGATAGCGCGGCTGGTTCAGCACGAAATCCGGGTTCAGCGGACGCTTCGAGTTGTCCTGGCCCGGCTCGCCGTGATCGAGATAGCGCCATTCGTCGAACGCGTTCGGACCGAAGCCCGTGCGCTTGATCGACTTCAGGAACTGCTTCGGGATGATCGCGTCGGTGTCGACGTTCTCGCGATCGAGCGGCGCCACGACGCCGGTATGTACAGTGAATTTTTCCATGATCCGTCTATCCGGTTGAAGGGCCGGCACGCGGCCGGCACCCATCGACAAATTCTCGGGTGGCGTCAGTCCGCGGCGCGCTGCAGCGCGTTGCCGGCGGCATGGACGTCCTCGCCGAAGCCTCGGACGGTATTGCAGCCGGCCAGGCCGACGCCCAGCCCCGCGAGCGCCAGCGCGGCGACCAGCCGCGCGATGAGCTTCGATGCCGTCACGCGTTACCCCAGCTGGCGAATGTCGACGAAGTGACCTTCGATCGCCGCGGCCGCCGCCATCGCGGGGCTCACGAGGTGCGTGCGACCGCCCGCGCCCTGCCGGCCTTCGAAGTTGCGGTTCGACGTCGACGCGCAGCGCTCGCCCGGATCGAGCCGGTCGGCGTTCATCGCGAGGCACATCGAGCAGCCCGGCTCGCGCCATTCGAAGCCCGCATCGGTGAACACCTTGTCGAGCCCTTCGCGCTCGGCCTGCGCCTTCACGAGGCCCGAGCCCGGCACGACCATCGCGAGCCGCACGTTCGGGGCGACGCGGCGGTTCAGCTTCTTCACGACGTACGCGGCCGCGCGGATGTCCTCGATCCGTGCGTTCGTGCACGAGCCGATGAAGATCTTGTCGACCTTGATCGATTCGATCGGCGTGTTCGGCTCGAGCGCCATGTAGGCCAGCGCACGCTCCATCGCGTCGCGCTTGACCGGATCCTTTTCGCGCTCGGGATCGGGCACGCGACCGTCGATCGACGTGACCATTTCCGGCGACGTGCCCCACGTGACCTGCGGGACGATCTCGGCCGCATTCAGCTCGACCACGCGGTCGAACTGCGCGCCTTCGTCCGACTTGAACTGGCGCCAGTATTCGACGGCCTGATCCCATTCCGCGCCGGTCGGCACGAACGGACGGCCCTTCAGGTAATCGATCGTCGTATCGTCGACGGCGACCATGCCCGCGCGCGCGCCGGCCTCGATCGCCATGTTGCAGACGGTCATGCGGCCTTCCATCGTCAGCGCGCGAATGGTCGAGCCGCCGAATTCGATCGCATAGCCCGTGCCGCCCGCGGTGCCGATCTTGCCGATGATCGCGAGCACGATGTCCTTCGCGGTACAGCCGCGCGGCAGCGCACCCTCGACCTTCACGAGCATGTTCTTGCTCTTCTTCTGCAGGAGCGTTTGCGTCGCGAGCACGTGCTCGACTTCCGACGTGCCGATGCCGTGCGCGAGCGCGCCGAACGCGCCGTGCGTCGACGTATGCGAATCGCCGCACACGATCGTCATGCCCGGCAGCGTCGCGCCTTGCTCCGGCCCGATGATGTGGACGATGCCCTGGCGCACGTCGTTCATCTTGAACTGCGTGATGCCGAAGGCGTCGCAGTTCGCGTCGAGCGTGTCGACCTGCAGCTTCGAGACGGGATCGGCGATGCCGTGGCTGCGGTCCGTCGTCGGCACGTTGTGGTCCGACACGGCCAGGTTCGCGCTGATGCGCCACACCGGGCGCTGCGCGATCTTCAGCCCTTCGAATGCCTGCGGGCTCGTGACTTCATGCAGCAGTTGACGGTCGATGTAGAGCAGGGTCGTGCCGTCTTCCTCGGTGTGGACCACGTGGGTGTTCCACAGTTTGTCGTAGAGAGTCTGTGCCATGGGTATGCGGGGTCGTTGTGACTACAAGCCTTGCGGATGCGGTCGATTATGCCACGCACAACGCGCCACGGCGCAGGCCGGACGCGAAAAAACCCATTAAAAACAGTGGTTTGGCTGGTAGTGCCAATACCTGTATCGGCATTACCAGCCAAAACGGGGCACGCACGAGCCGGCGCGCGGCGAGCGCGCGTGCGGCGCCCGTATCCGTGCCCTCGCCTAGTCAGTATGACTCCCGCGGGGCAAAGGCTGGCCTGCCGTGAGGAATCAAGCGCGGGTTAGCATTGCTGCCAGAG